>JAKSCN010000495.1 GCA_022360595.1 Chromatiales bacterium | reverse complement strand
GGCACTGGCTACTCATCCCTTTCTTACCTGCAGAACTTCAATCTCCATGCACTAAAAATTGATAAATCTTTTGTTAATGGCTTGCCCGACAATAGAGACTCTATCGAAATCTGTAAGGCGATTATTGCGCTGAGTCATAGCTTGGATTTGAGAGTCGTTGCGGAAGGGATCGAGACTGCCGCCCAATATCAGCTACTGAAGCGGCTGGGTGCGGACGAGTCTCAAGGCTACTACACCGGACGGCCCATGTTACCCGAAGCGATAACAGAGATGCTGCGAACTGCTATGTTCAGTGGTAGCCCTGAGATTGGTTAAGATGCCTCTAATCAGGTTGCGGCACGCTGCCGCTGTTCTGTGTTTTCGGCAGTCCGTGGCTTGGGAAAGCATTTCACCCGAGCGTTAGCCTGCTGTTTCATCATCTCAAAATAGATATCTTGTGCAGAAGCCGGCGGATTGGTGTTATTAACCTGCATTAAGTTTTGGCACTGATGAACGGCATCCAGATCTGCCGCCAACAGGTTGTCTTGCTCATAGGGCTTCAATTTAAACCGCCAGGACAGATAGTCGTGTCCCAATTCTATTGAACGGTGTTCACCGGTCATGGGAGCTAATATGGTGCTTAGTTCATCTCCCAGTGCTTTGATTCTAGCAACCATCTTAATCTCGTTGTTCAGGTATTGTTCCGTATTGTCCGGGTCCAGCAGACTGAGTTTCAGCGCCATACGACGTACGGCCATTGCGGCGAGCTTGGGGTCCATCCAGAAGGCCAAGTTGCGATGAGCCTGACGGTTTTCAGGATCAGCGACCTGGGTAAGATCGATACCCTGCTTGGGGAGTAGTGGCAGATGGTGGCTCAGGGCAAACATATTGTCCTGAATACCCGGTAACTGGTGGGTTGTTAGTTGTGCAAGCTGTTTATCAAAACCGGGGCCGACCCAGATGATCATATCGGCGGTAATCAGCGTCAGTTTGTCCGATTCGGTTAAGGTCTCCTGGCGATTGGCAAGCAGGGTAGGTGTGGCAACGCCATCCATCAATCCAGTGACCAGGGAGTGAAGCGGTTTGGTGCTGACCACCACTTTGGGGGCGGCCATTAAGAGAGAAGGTGTTACCAGCAACAGTGATAGCAGAAAGTAGCGTATGGTTTTCATAAGAGATGCCTGGTTCCGTATCTGATATTTGTCAAACTACTGGCTGAAATTTAAGTCAGGAAAGGCGGCGTATAACAGAGCCGGGATGGGAAAAAGATAAACATTCAGCTATTACTTAAAAATGTGGGGCAAATGGCGCATATTTTTTGAGTGATGGGGGGATATGCCCAGTCCATCACGCTCTTATTTCGGGAGGCTTGATGAACCCGTTGAATACCAATCGCTCAGGAGCAGGTCTCTGATGCGGTTGCCAATGCTCCTCTGCATAGGCCTATCCATACTGGTTTCCGGCTGCAGTTCAACATCAGTTAAACCAGGGTTGGAGCTGAACGCTTTTGGGCACCCCCAAGAGTCGCAAGTGAGCGGTTGCATCGCGTTTTTCCAGGCCCTGGATGACGCTGTTGCTGATGCCGGCGTGGCAGACGCGCAGGCCGCCGGGGTCCCCGGCTTTCCCTATCTACGGGTCAACCGCTTCCTCTCCCACTATCGGCCAGTCACGACAGACGATACGCGCTTTCAAGCGTGGGTGGATAGGCTGGTTGCGCTGGCCAGAGAGGGCCGGAGAGTGGAGTGGCGAAATCTACCGACCGCAAGGCGACTGCGTGTCGCTGCATCCCTACCTGGCCTATCTGATGCTGAGTTGGGATTCGAGGCCGCTTTTGACCGCTGCAGCCAACGGCTGCGCACGGTTCAACTGGCGACCCCAGCCGGGCGTTTGGCACTACAACGACAAGCGCAAGTACCCAGCGATTACAGAACAGGTCAGCGTGTTGTGGGGCTCTATGCGGTAACGGCTCTGCCGGTGGCCTTTGGTATTTACCAGTGGCATGAGCGGACCCTGGCCAAGTTTCAGATGGGGCGAGAGGCATTATGGATGAATGGTCAATTGACCGCCTATAACCCACCTGGAGGAGAGAAGCTATTAAGCAAGGCTCAGGTAGCGGATATTCTGCGCCGTGCCGGTGATAATCCGCTTGGGATTCCTGAGCCGAACCAGGCCGATGTTAAACGGCTTTTCGCTACGTTTGCACCGGTCTGGGAGTTGGATGTTGTTACGGATGATGACCGGTTGGGAGCGCCCTATTGGCCGGCACATACCGATCATCCAGAGGTCGATATTGAAAAACTGCGGGTTTTTCAGCACCTTTCGTATACCTTGTTCCAGGGCAAACCTCTGCTGCAACTCAACTATGTGATCTGGTTTTCCTCCCGTCCCTGCACCTCGGTGTTCGATATTCTCTGCGGCCAGATGGATGGGATCAACTGGCGGGTAACGCTCTCACCGGAAGGAGAGCCTCTGATCTACGACAGTATGCACAACTGCGGCTGCTACCATCAGTTTTTTCCCACCAGGCGACTTGTAGTGCGAACACCGCCGAACACGTTGGATGAGAGTGCTTTTGTACCTGCGCACGCCCCCGACATTGGACCCGGTCAGCGCCTGGTGCTCCGCATCGCCTCCCGCACGCATCATATCGAGGCCATC
>JAKSCN010000193.1 GCA_022360595.1 Chromatiales bacterium | reverse complement strand
GCCTTTTGTTCAGTCTTGGATTCTTCCAAGGCCTTATTCAAGGCCTCCTGCTGTTTCTGGTTCTCCTGATCAGCGCGCTCTGCCTCTTCTGATTGAGCATGGGCTTCCGCCAATTCTGCCTGAATCGCCGCCTGTTGCTGCTCTAATGCATCCTTGTCTGTTTGTAGCTGCTCCATCGCGCTTTTCTGCTGCACCAGCAGTTTCTGCTGCTGCTGAATCTTCTGACGCGCCGCCTTTTCACCCTGCTGATGCCGCCCCAGCAGCTCTTTGGCCTCATCAAACGCCAGCTTGAAGTTGCCGATCTGCTGTTTTTGTTCACGCACTTGATCCTGTGCGGTTGCCAACTCCCTTTTCAAAAAGGCGACCATCTTTTCAGTATCGTCACCTTGCTCATCATCAACCGGTGGCGCTTCCGGCTCTTCCACTAAATCAACCAGTTCACTATCGGCCTGAATAATGCCACCCTCCAACACGGTGACATCAAATCCCTGGGCCGTCAGCAGATAGGCCGCCGTTGCACTCTGTTGGCCGTCATTACAGTAAACAATATATTGATGATCGGGATCGAGACTGGAGGCCTGATAACGCAATGATCCAAAGGGCAGGCTGACACTGCCAGACAAGTGATGCTTTTCATACTCTTCGGAGGAACGGACATCCAGCAACACCGCCCCCTTCTTGGCCAAGGCCAAAGCCTGCTCCGTGGAAACGCTGTGCGCCAAAGGCTGTTTGACGAACTGCACAAAGTCTTCTTTGCTTAAACGCAGCAACATCCCGTCGCTTAACATAGCCACCGTACTGCTTCGTGGCTTACCGGATAACAGCGCCTCTTCACCAAAGCTGTCGCCCGGACCCAATTGGGCGATCTCAATCAGCTCATCACTCTGTTCATCCACCGGCCGCTGGATACTGCAACGCCCTTTATTGATAAGGTAGAAATAGTCGCCTTCATCACCGTAATTGATAATAACGTCACCCGCAGCGACCTCTTGCCCCTCCATTCGCATCATGACGCTTTGGATATTGGCTGCGGGGATTTGCTGGAAGACCGGCGAGTTGAGTAGCTGGCTCATCCAGTCGTCATCTTCTTCACCAGCTACTTCAGAGACCTCATAATCCGTGTTGCCGGTTTTTGCCAGCAGCTCCCCCAACAAGCGGTTATCGATGCGAACTATTTCGGCGCGGGTTTTTGCAATAACGGTGTATTTCCGGGGAACTTGATGGGCGATGGGAAAACGCGCAGTATCACTACCCGCCTGAACAGTATCGACTTCACGGTCGTTACTCAGCATCGACAACCGGCCGTTTAGCAGATAGACATTGAAGTGGTCAGTATCGCCCTTCTCGAAGAGATGGTCTCCCTTCTTTACCTTTTCGAAAATGGCCTGACCCATCAGATCCTCCAGGCCAGCATCCGACAAGGTGTTTAGTGGCACCAGTCTACGCAAAATATCGAGAGCACTATGTTTCGGCGCTACCGCCATCACCTAAACCTCTGGGTAACCGTTTCAATGAGGTGTTACAACTATAGATAGGGAAAAACCCTAGCAGGCTGCTGCATGATCGTTGCACTGGGTATTCATTAAGGCTAGCTGAGATACACCATTTACTTTTTGCAATACCGCTGAGTTCCTTGCGGCGCTTCTCCCCACAACACAGCCATCATTCACCCTGTGTTCGATTTTCACCTACTGAGCGCTACGCTTATAACCTAGGGCCTGTTAACAGGCTTGTATTAAGCGATTTCGTATCCAATGACTTCAGCAGGTACAATTGCCTCAATAATGCATCGATTTTCAATAAAGCTGAACAGGTTATTGCTCTTTTTTTCTTAAATCAGTGGCATTATCGGCAATGTGGCAACGAATCTT
>JAKSCN010000315.1 GCA_022360595.1 Chromatiales bacterium | reverse complement strand
GATCAACCTTGCATCCGCTGTGACAATGGAGGGTTTTACCTACCCGGTACTAAACAAGGCATTGGTGCGGGATCTGCTGCCCGATCTCTCGAATGGAACCGCCTGGGTGCCGGACAAGCCGGAAGGTATGGCTCTGGGCCAGGATGGAAAACTGTACATCGTGACGGATAACGATGGATTGGATGACGCTCTCGGGGAGACGCGTTTTTTGCGCATTGATCTGTAGTACTCAAAGTAGATCATTCTCTTTTCCCTAAGCCCCTGCCTTTGGTAGGGGCTTTTGGGTTATGCCTTGAGAGAAGCGGTGTGTGTAGTGTGATATTTCTGTGACCTCTCTTCTGTATAGTGATCGATAGCCCTGATACATCAGTGGATTATGCATCCAGAGAGAGAACTGCTGCGTATATGGAAGACTGGCCACTATGTAACATCTTGAATCGATAAGATCTGCTGTGGCCTGCTATTCCGCTCAGGAGAAAAATTCTTTATCCTGGTGCAATTAAGGATATGTTTTTCCTATATTGTGAGTGAAGGAGCCTTTACCGTCCTATCCGGAATGAGGTAGAGGGACCTTACGCAATTTAGAAAGAGGCTAGTCCGCAAAGAGTGTGTTGTTATAGATCATAGGGTGGTGTGACTTGTCAGCTATCACTATGGTAACCACTTACCGGCAGAGCCAGATGAGGAGTTAGTTCAAGACTATGCTAGATACAGCGCATCTTCTGTTTCCAACCACGTTTCCCGCCATTTCCAGAGGTAAGATCGACACGCTCCAGGTTAATTTGGGGTATCTCTGCAATCAGAGTTGTACCCACTGTCATGTAAATGCCGGGCCGAAACGCACTGAGTTGATGGACCGTGAGACGGTTGACCAGGTGCTCGAATTCCTTGAGCAACAGCAGGTGAGCACGCTGGATTTGACCGGCGGCGCGCCGGAGATGAATGGTGAATTCAGATATTTGGTCACCGAGGCACGTGCGCTGGGTGTGCGCGTGCTGGATCGGTGTAACCTGACTATTCTGGAAGAGATCGGCTACGAGACGCTGGCTGAATTTCTAGCCGTGCAGGGTGTTGAAGTTGTCGCCTCCATGCCCTGTTATCTGAAGGAAAATGTTGATCATCAGCGCGGTAAAGGGGTGTTTCAGGCCAGCATTGCCGGGCTACAGCGCCTGAACCGGTGGGGCTACGGTATTGAAGGTAGTGGCCTGGTACTGAATCTGGTGTTCAATCCTCAGGGGCCCAATTTACCGCCACCGCAGGGCGCCTTGGAAGATGACTACAAGCAGAAGCTGAAAGAGGGTTATGGGATTGAGTTCAATCAGCTATTTACCATAACCAATATGCCGATCAGCCGCTTTGGCAGTATGCTGCTGTCGAAAGGGCAGTTTGACGACTATCTGGCGCTGCTGAAGTCCTCCTTTAGCCCCACTAATCTGGACACAGTGATGTGTCGTAATCTACTGAGTGTCGATTGGCAGGGTTATGTCTACGACTGTGACTTCAATCAGATGCTGAAGATGCCGGTCGCTCACGACCAGCGGGAGCGGATTCATCTGAGGGAGTTGGTGCATACCGATATCACCGATTGGCCCATTCGAATCGGTGAACACTGCTATGGCTGCACTGCCGGACAGGGAAGCAGTTGTGGTGGAGCACTGGCTGAGTAGTGGCGATGGTAGCCCGGGTCTCCATTATCATCCCCTGTTTGAATGAAGGCGCTGTCATTGAGTCGCTGCTAACGAGCCTACAGCCAATGCGGGAGTGTGGTCATGAGGTGATCGTGGTGGATGGCGGCAGTCGGGACGATACGGTTGAGCGGGCCGCCCCCTGGGTTGATCAACTATTGCGCTCTCCAGCCGGGCGCGCCGGACAGATGACAGTGGGGGCTGATGCCGCGGAGGGGGATATCTTCTGGTTCCTGCATGCCGATACGGCTCTGCCGGATAGCGCTGACCGATTGATTCTGGAAGGTATGGAGACAACCCGGAAAGGTTGGGGGCGATTTGATGTCACCTTGAGTGGCAAACACCCCATGTTGCGGGTGGTTGAATGGATGATGAATCTTCGTTCAAGACTGAGCGGGATTGCCACGGGGGATCAAGGTATTTTTGTCAGTCGCCCGCTGTTTCTGCAATCGGGCGGTTTTCCCAATATCCCACTGATGGAAGATATCGCACTAAGTAAGAAGCTGAAGCAGACCGGACTTCCCCTCTGCCTAAAACATCGACTGACCACCTCAAGTCGGCGCTGGGAGCAGGGGGGTATTCTCCGCACCATTGGATTGATGTGGCGATTGCGCCTGGCCTATGCACTGGGTAGTGATCCAAAGGTCTTGGCAGCCAGGTATCGTCAATGCAGTTCCCCAACGCAAAACTCTTGATCTTTGCCAAGGCTCCGGAAGTGGGGCAGGTGAAGACCCGGCTGGCGCCCGCCCTGGGGTATGAGGGAGCGGCCCGACTCTACACTAAGCTGCTGAGAGGCACCGTTGAACATGTTGTGCGCTCGAAGCTGTGTGCTGTGGTGTGTTGGTGCGCACCCGATAGCGCTCATCCTGTTTTTAATCAATTCTCCGAGGAGTATGGGGTAGAGCTGCAGGTGCAGCAGGGTGAGGACCTGGGGGCGCGTATGGCTTTTGCCGCCCGGCAAGGGTTGGCTGAAACGGATGCTGTGGTGCTGATTGGCGCCGATTGCCCGGCATTGACTGAAGGGCATCTCCAGCAAGTGCTGAGCTGGTTGGCGGCGGGCAGTGACGCGGTGCTGGGGCCGGCGGAAGATGGGGGATATGTGCTGTTGGGGTTAAGGCGTTTTCACCCTTCGTTGTTTGATAATATTCTCTGGGGGAGTGATCAGGTGTTGGGTGTTACCCGAGAGCGTCTGGCTGCCCTGAATTGGCGGTGGTGTGAGTTGGAAACCTTGTGGGATCTGGATCGCCCTGAGGATCTGGAGCGTTATAAAAACAGGCCCTAGCAGGCCCTAAGTACCGTGCAGGCGTTTGGCTATTGCCCGCTGCATTTCGTTAATCAACTTCCTTATCTTCTGTGAGCTGATTCGGTCGATCTGCTCAAAGCGGCCGCCGATGCGGGTTATTCCGCGTGAGGTATCCCGCCAACAGAAGCACACTTGCAGGGAGAAGATCGCTTCACCGCCATCCGGCAGGGTGATTTTACAGGTCGGTATGATGTCGCCCTTATTCAGATCAACCAGCTCATTGACGGTAATGCCCGCGCCGGACCGGGACAGATCGTTCAAGTAGCCGTTAATCAATCGCGGATTCTGTTGGCCGCCTTGAGCGCGAAATTGGATGTTGGCCCCGCGGGCCGAAACCCTATAGTCCTTGCGCCGCTGTAGAAAATAGATCTTTTGGGGCATCTCCATTTTGTAGTAAGAGATACCGTTCTTTTCGCGTGGTTCCAGCAGCTTACAGCGAAACCGCATCTCTACTCCGTCGACCCGTCCATTAAGCAGGATCTCTTTCTGCTCCAGTAGCAGGCGGTGCCCTTTTTTGGGGTTTATCTCATCCAGTACGATGAAATCGTATTCATCATAAATGCCCAGCAGGGTGGTGTTATAGAGTTCGGTACTGTCGCTGAAGCTGGCGTTGAGCAGAGTATGCGCCTTGAAAGTTTGAACAAGGAGCGCCGTGATCTGGTTCTTTTCGACTATGTCATGGGTTGCCACAACCTGTGGTTCGTCGTCATGACGTCCCCAAATTGCTTCTTTTATGGCCTTGAACATGGTTGGCAACTACCTGACAACAGTCACAACGAATGTATGGGGGATTATGCTTTGGCAATGGGCGGAGCCGATGGGCCGGACTGGCGCTCGCCACCACGTCCATAAGTATCGCCGGAGTATATCTTACCGCTGAGAATATCCAGGGCCTGGCGGGTGTGCCGTTGGGCCAGGGAGACAATGCCGCCATTCACTTCGTTTTTATCCCGCAGTGTTTTGGCCAGCTCCTCTATTTCACCCCAGAGATCGTGTGCAGGTGCGTCGTTCGGGATGAAACCGACAAACTGTTCTGCGCCCTTATTGCCAGGCGGGAGATTCAGCGTTTGGAGAAAGCGGTTGCGTTCGGTCAGACGTTTCAGGGTCTCTTGCATCTGGTGTTGCTTATCGTCAGCGGCGACCAGAATCTGTTCTGGATCGCCGCTGGTTAGCGCTTGATGCTCTCGGTCGAGAATTTTATTGAGCTGACGGGCAGACTCGAGTTCGCTGGTGAGTATAGCTGTGAATTGTGCGATCTGGTCTGCGGAAACGTCCATACCAATCCTTACTTAGAGATCTCAAGAAGGGCGAGATCCCGTTCCTGAGTGATCATGTTATCGGCTGCTGTAGCCGGTTCAAATTGAAAACTGCCAGTACCGACGGCGCGTTGCACATCGTTAACACGCTGCGCATCGACAACGGGCATGGCCGCTACAGCCGAGGTTAGCTGCTGCAGATTAGTGGCGGAGCTGGTTAGGTTGACTGTGTCGTTGCTGGTTGGGGCAACGGGATTTTGCGCGGTTTGAGAACCGGCTGTCCCTGTGGCACTGGTTTGGCTACCTTCACCGGTACCTTGTGTTATGCGGCCTGATAGACCATTCATTTCCACGCTCATGTCTCACCTGTCTCTATTAGAATAACCTGCTAGCTTTAACGGCGCACCATAGGGGAACTTTAACAATTATCGAAAATTTATGCATCCAAGACATGGTTTTATGAATTTAATCACATCAACATTAGCGTAGTATTAAAAACTGACCGCAACAAAGCCGGGTTTGATCACTGTGGCCTCTATCTCTTTACCTGAACTGTGATTGGTAACGCGAATGCGTTTGCCAATGGCGCCGCTTTCAAGCGCTTTTCCTGCTGTATGTATTTGAACACTACTGGATTTTGCCATAATGACAACTTTGTCGCCGCGTTTTACCGCCTGCTGAGCAGCGACTTGCCGGTTGGTAATAATGGTATCTGCCTGGACGTCACGTTTCAGTTTCTGCCCGATAAGGTGACGAATGTCCGAGAAATAGCTCTGGCGCACTCCCGCGATATCCTGCTTG
>JAKSCN010000309.1 GCA_022360595.1 Chromatiales bacterium | reverse complement strand
CTCCGGCAAACTGACGCAACAGATCGCCGAAGCTGTAGCCGGTAAAATTCCCCCTCCCCGCCAAGCAGCCTTTTGCCGTTTTCGTGATTCAGCTGGAGAGATTGTTGACGAGGGGATCGCCCTCTTCTTTCCCGGCCCCAACTCCTTTACGGGCGAAGATGTCCTGGAGCTGCAGGGCCACGGCGGCCCAGTGGTGATGGATCTGCTGCTGCAGACTGTGCTGGCAGCCGGCGCTCGGCTTGCCCACCCGGGTGAATTCAGTCAACGCGCCTTTCTGAATGACAAGCTGGATCTGGCCCAGGCGGAAGCGATTGCCGATCTTATTGAAAGCGGTACCTCCGCGGCAGCCCGATTGGCACTGCGTTCACTTGAAGGGGAGTTTTCCCGCCGAATCCATGAACTGGTGGATCAAGTGACCCACCTGCGGATATATGTGGAGGCAGCTATCGACTTTCCCGAAGAGGAGGTCGATTTCCTCTCCGATGGAAAAGTGAGCAGTGACTTGCAGGCTATAATCGACCAGGTCACTGCGGTACAAAAAAGCGCCCAACTTGGCCGTTTGATGCGTGACGGCATCACCCTGGTCATAGCGGGACGTCCCAACGCCGGTAAATCAAGCCTGTTAAACGCTCTGGTGGGATGTGATTCAGCCATCGTCACCGATATTCCCGGTACAACCCGTGACCTGCTGCGCGAACAGATCCAGATCGACGGCATGCCGCTTCACCTGATTGATACCGCTGGCCTACGTGATAGCGAAGACCGCGTTGAACAGGAAGGCATCCGCCGTGCCCGTGAGGAGATCAGCAAGGCGGATCGACTACTCTGGATCTTCGACGATACTACCGATCCCGAGCACAGCGCCTACAATCCTGACGACGTACCCGCTGGTCTGCCCATCACCCTGGTCAGAAACAAAATCGATATCAGTGAAAAAGCACCAAGCATTGTCCAGGGAGAGCATGAGACCGAAGTATCCGTCTCAGCCAAAACCGGTCAGGGAATGGAACTGCTGCGTGAGCATTTGAAAGAGAGTGTAGGCTATAGTGGTAGCCAAGAGGGAGAATTTCTCGCCCGCCGCCGTCACTTGGATGCACTGGAACGCGCCCTCGCCCATCTATTACAAGGCCAACAGATTTTTGAGGAGACCGGCTCGGGTGAGCTAATGGCTGAAGATCTGCGCCAAAGTCAGCAGGCACTTTCGGAAATTACCGGTGAATTTACTGCTGATGATCTATTGGGAAAGATATTCTCCAGTTTCTGCATTGGAAAATAGACTGAATTTCTGATATAGATGCAGAAATAATAAGAAAATAGTGTTTCCAACTATAGGGATATAATGGACCTTCCAAAATAATAGGGGCAAATAAAAAACTGTGGCCCTTAACTTTCCCCATAGTTTTTATTAAATCCTGCAAAGGGGGCATGGAGCATGCATCACAAGATAACCAATAACAACCATAAAACAAAAGCAATTTTAGTTGCTGGACTACTTTACTCTTTTGGGGCTTTCACCCATGCGACACCGGTAAACTGGATATTTCCTTCCCCGGTAGTGTTTTCAGGAACCGATACATTATCGGGAAGTTTCACCTTCGATGCTGATACCAATATGGCCTCGAACATCAACTTGATGCTTAATTACGACGGTACCGACTATTCGATAACTGAGGCGGGTGAGATTGGTGCTGGCTGGATAAGGTTTGTTAACGCTAACACAGTAAATTCACCAGGTGTCTATCTTAGCAGCGCAACATTAACCAATGCTGGCGGTGACGTCTCTATCAGTTCAATGGGCACAGGCTTATGCGGACATTTATCTGCGGGTGTTTGCGGCAATATTAACCCTGAGGAATTTGCTTCCAATGTGCAGATCAGCAGCGATGCCTATACTGTGACGCCGAGCGCCGGTGCTAATGGCAGTATCAGCCCAAATACCGGACAACTGGTGGTCAATGGAAATACCACCCAATTTACCGTTACAGCAGATACCGGATACACGGCAAATGTTGGTGGAACCTGCGGTGGTAGTTTAGCTGGAACCACCTATACCACTAATGCAATTACCGCTGACTGCACAGTAGAAGCAAGCTTTGCAGAGTTTAATGATGGGGATGGTGTTGATGTTGGTACTGAAAACAGTGCGCCAAATAACGGGGATGGCAATGATGATGGAATACCGGACAGTGAGCAGTCCGATGTAACCTCACTCCCTGCGGCTCAAGGAGGGGGATATTTGACCATGAGTGTTGGCGGTGGCTGTAGCCTGGCGCAAAGTGTTGCCGCTGTTGCTCCTTCAGCACTGGATCCGGCCAACTATAGCTATCCATTGGGTTTGCTGGAGTTTAGCTTACCTTGTGAAAATGCATTGGTGACGGTCTACTATCATGGTGCTACCAGCCTGGATGGTCACGCCTATCGCAAATATGGTCCTACTACTCCCGGTGTTGCACCATCAAGCTGGTACACACTGCCGGGTGTGGTTTTTGGAACCACTACCATTGATGGACAAACAGTCTCCACCGCTACTTTCGAACTGGCTGACAACCAGTTGGGAGATGATACTGGTGATGATGGCGTGATTGTTGATCAGGGTGGGCCTGGCCTGCCTCCCTCGGCGCCACCGATGGAGCCAATTCCCACTCCTACCCTTTCGGAATGGACAATGGTTATCCTCTCAGGTCTTTTGGCATTAATGGGTATCCTGACCCTGCGTCGTAAATACCTCTAACTAAAAGCTATTTACTCTTCGGGGTAGACCACAGCTAAGAACCCCCGCTAGGCAGCGGGGGTTTTGTTTTAGACACAACAAATATGTTGATGAGTCGTGCTGCGCTCGATGGTGGTTGAACAGTTGTTGTCGTTTCTCTGGAACAAATCTTTTTTCTTTATCCCTGGTAAATTAAAGCAAGCTATAAAACATAGCTCTATCTCCGGAGTAAATGATGAGTGACACCCTCAGCTTTACTGAGGGATAACCTCCGAATAAACGATTGGATCATTGTTAGTCTGGAGTGGCAAAGTTACTTCATGACAGAACAAACACCCACTCAACACCAAGCACCCTTACCTGTAAATACCGCCCCAACTGACCTGTCGGCAGCAGAGGTGGTACTCACCAGGCGCACTTGGCAAATTCTTGGCATTGTGGCTGCGACGCTCACGGTTGGGCTTATAACCGCACAATTCCTATCGGCCCACATGGCTATAGCCGCCGCACTCACACTCTTTTGCATCAGTCTATGGGCAACGGCTGTTGTCCCTGAATACTGGCCTGCGCTCGCGTTTTTCTTAGTAGCTGTGGTTTTTGAAATTGCGCCTGCCGAGATCGTTTTCTCCGGTTTTCATTCATCGACCTTCTGGCTGCTGTTCAGCGGGATCATTCTGGGTGCTGCCATACGTCATACGGGACTCGACCAACGTGCTGCTGGGCTTCTTTCGCGCACGCTCAGTACACGTTATGCCAATATGATTTCTGGGATTGTGATATTTAGTGTGGCGCTTGCTTTCGTAATACCTTCCTCGATGGGGCGTATCGTTCTCCTGGTTCCTATCATTGTGGCCCTTGCCGACCATATGGGTTACGGCGTCTCCTCCAATGGCCGCATCGGCATGCTGACAGCGGCTGCCTTTGGCACCAGCCTGCCGGCTTTCGCCATCCTGCCTGCCAATG
>JAKSCN010000131.1 GCA_022360595.1 Chromatiales bacterium | reverse complement strand
GAAATTTGACCTCCAACTCTCCGTCAATCGCCCATCAAAGGCGGCGGCGAGGACGGATTGGCGGAAGTGTTTGAAGATGTCGGGGATGGCATCGAGGCGGGTTTTGATGCTGTCCACCTGCGCCAGCAATTCGTCCAGTTTGGCGGCTATTTGTTTTTGTTCTGCAAACGGAGGCAACGCAACCTGATGCTCTTTGATGAGTGTTTGAGAAATATTCGGCTGCGCCCCTCCTTTGCCTTTCCGAATAAACTCATCCTTCTCATTAACTAAGGAGTAGTAAAGAAAATCAGAAGTCGTTACTTCAGGAACCGGTTGACCAACTGCACATGCTTGATTTGTCGTAGCGTCAATTCCCAAGATTGATGTTTTTCCAATGGTAGCCCCGTACATCGCAATCACAGCTGAGCCTTTAGGGAAAAACTTAGCACTAGATTTCTCTACTCCTTCGTTTGTTATCGATTCACTAGCGGCGGATAAAACTTTTGGCCCTAGATCGCCGGTTTTTACCCACGGGATGTCGCCACCGTAATATTCAGGGTGCTTTCTAGAAGGTGTGCCCCAGAGCCCCAAGACGCAATCTGATCGAGGGAAACCGTCACCCACTCATCTGGGATACCACGATTAGCCATTCGTCAATCCCATTGAATCCGCCAGCACCTGCCGCTGCACCTCAGCCTCATCCCCGGCCCCAAGCGCCCGCATCAACCCATCCAACTCCCGCAGCGCCTCAGTCAATTCTCCCATCGCCTCCGCCGCCAGTACTTCCGGCTCCGATAGATTCTTCGCATCGACGCTGTCTTCGTCCTTGATCCAGGCGATATCCAGCGAGTCGCCTTTCTGGTCACGAATCCAGTCGCGGCTGAAGCTGCGCCAGCGGCTGTTCTCTTCGGTCTGTTCTTCCCCCTCACCCCGGCCCTCTCCCTCGAGGGAGAGGGAGTTATTTGTGAAGCTCCATTCACCTTCGGTGCGTTTGCTGGTGCCATCGGCTTTGCGACCAAAGGCTTTCTCAAAAGGTTTGAGGTGTTGCTCACCAAACAGGGTGCGTTTGCCGAAGCTGGGCATGTTGCTACGCAAGTCGTAGACCCAGACATTCTGAGTGCAGTTCTCCTCCTGCTTGGGTTTCTTGGCCGTACCTTTGGTGAAAAACAAGACGTTGGTCTTGACACCCTGTGCATAGAAGATGCCGGTAGGCAGGCGCAGGATAGTGTGCAGGTTGCACTTATCCATCAGGTCACGGCGAATCTCGGTGCCTACACCAGCCTCGAACAGCACGTTATCCGGTAACACCACAGCGGCACGGCCACCGGGTTTGAGGCTGCGATAGATGTGCTGCAGGAAGGCGAGCTGCTTGTTGCTGGTCTTGAAGGTAAAGTCGTCGCGGGTGGGGCCACCGCCTCCCTTGGCGGTACCGAAGGGTGGATTGGTGAGGATGAGGTCGGCCTTTGGCAGTTGCGTCTTTCCTGTATCGCTCAAGGTGTTGCCAAGGTGGACCACACCCTCATCGTCACCTTCCATACCATGCAGCAGGCAATTCATCAGTGCCAGGCGGCGCGTGTTGGGCACCAGTTCCATACCGATGAAGGCCTCGGTCTTTTGAAACTTAGCCGCTTTCGCAGGCAGATCAATGTAGTCGTCAGTCTCGCTTTTCATATAGGCATCAGCGGCGACCAGAAAGCCCGCCGTACCAGCCGCCGGGTCTTGGATGATTTCGCCGGTCTGGGGTTTGACACAGCGAATGATGCTGTCGATGAGGGCGCGGGGGGTGAAGTATTGGCCCGCGCCGGATTTGGTCTCGTTTGCGTTCTTTTCCAGTAGTCCCTCGTAGAGGTCGCCGAGACCGTCTTTCTGGGCGCTGAACCAGTCGATGGCATCCAGGCTCTTGATGAGCTGTTCCAGGTGGCGCGGCTCGCGCAGGCTGGTCTGTGCATCAGCATAGATAGCAGCGATGAGTCGGTCGTCACTCTGTGACAGGTCCAGGAGCATCTGCTTGTAATCGTTGAGCAGGGTGAGGCCGGATTTACCAGTGAGGTCTCGCCAGCGACAACCTTCGGGAAGTTTGTGCTGATCGAGGATGCCTGCCTGGGTATTCTCGTACTCCATCTTGATAAAGAGCAGCAGCACCAGCTCAGTGACGTAGTGGGAGTAGTTTATGCCGTCATCGCGGAGGACGTCGCAGAGATTCCAGAGTTTTTGGACGATGTCGTTGTTGGTCATTCAGTTCAGTCTTTCTTTGTTACGTGTATTCAAGATTTATTGTATGAGTGTCTATGCACTCTGGCTCCAAATGGTTCCGGCAAGTTGATCCAGGACTTCATCGAGATGGTTACCAAGAATTTTGTCTAGTTGTTTCGCGCCGCCCTTGTCGGCAAATCGGTTGTTTACAAAATGACGGTCGATAATGACTTCAAAGCCCAACTGTTTGGCTAGTCGCTCTAACCATTTTCGCTGGACTGGATTCCAGGAGTGGGAAGCATAGATTCCCTCCATTGCTCTTGATACCCGCTCTTCGAAGGGAATTAGCGCTTCACCCAAAGCAGCTTGGCGGATGTAGCCGATGATGCTGGCAGCGATATCCTGATTGCTCTGGCTACGCCAGGCAGTCTTAAGTTTGGCTTCATTAAAACCGTTTTGATCAAGGAGGAGGCGAACTTCCTTAAGCTGTTCACGGGTCAGGTCACGTGGTCGATTAACGACTACAGATAGAGCAGCAGATTGATTGACTTGATCACGGACAAAGGTGTTGAAGCTCTCCAGGTAGTCTTCGGGCTTTTTATATTCGCCGTAGCTTTGCTCACGGACCATGAGTTGATCTTTGTGGTTCGAGATGATGGGATAACGTTCTGTGCCCAGTAGTCTATTCACCTCGGCTAATTGCTGGACTAGGTTCTTGTGCGTTTTAACGAACTCGCCAGCTTGTCTAGGTCCAAGTTCCCGCAGGTGCTGGTGTAGTTTTCCAGGCTCCACACCCCAGAGCTGTTCCAACTCGGTCATTTTTTGTTTGATGTCAGGTCTATCATCCACCCGCTTATTGGCCTTTCGAAGTACACGCATTAGCTTTTGGCTGAGGGCGGAGAGTACATCATCGGCGTGGGTTCTGTCGTCCGTACTGCCCGGGGCTTCTAGGCTCTT
Source organism: Chromatiales bacterium (assembly GCA_022360595.1). Classification (GTDB taxonomy): domain Bacteria; phylum Pseudomonadota; class Gammaproteobacteria; order Chromatiales; family Chromatiaceae; genus BM503. Next base: position 2,534 of record JAKSCN010000131.1, on the reverse strand, counting down.
GGGATCCAATAACTCGCGGATCAACTGCTCCACTGTGATATCGGGGTCCTTAACCAGCGGCTTCATGGTGCTGACTGCCTGCAAGGTCGCGTAAATATCTACCGGATCATAGATCTTGAACACCGTCTTCCCTATCTCGTCACAACGGCGAGTAGCACGTCCAATCATCTGCTCATACAGAATTCTGGACTTCACCCGGCGTAGGAAAACCAGATGACAGATGGGCGGAACATCAATCCCAGTAGTAAGCAGGTCTACGGTAATGGCGATGCTGGGGTAGCGCTCGTTCTTATATCGGCGTATGAGTTCATCAACCTTGTCACTGGCGCCGGTGATCTTGCGGACAGCGGCTTCGTTGTACTCCTCATCCCATACATTTTTAAAAGCCTCATCCAGTAGGCGTTTGACCATGTCGGCATGCAGGTCTGTGGCGCAGAATACCATGACCTTTTCATCGCCTGTTGGGTCAAGTTCCTTCGCCAACTCTTCACAAATTACTTCATTGAATGACTCGGTTATGACGCGGCGATTAAATGCCTCGACATCGAAATTCATCTCGTCTTCTAGGTCGGCCGAATCAACCTCACCGGTCTGTGTGTTGATAACGCTGACGCTCTCCCCTTTCTCAAACTTTATACCCTTCTGAGTGAGCAGAGTTTCGTAGCGTATAGGAGGCTCATGATCGATGAGCCAATCATCTGCAACCGCCTCACGGTAAGAATAGGTATAGACCGGCTTGCCAAAGATTTCCGTAGTTTGTTTAGCGGGGGTTGCAGTCATACCAATCTTGACGGCATCGAAGTAATCGAGCACACGGCGATAGCTGGAGAGGTATTGCGACTGATCGCGGATTTCCAGCTCACCTTCGGTCATTTCCTGATCTAGGGTATAACCCCTATGAGCTTCATCGACGATGATGCAGTCGAATGCATCAACATTCGGCGGTGCTTCTGACTGGAATACACGACGGACCATCGCCTGGACGGTCGCGACCTGGATACGTGTTTCTGCCTCGGCGGCCATATCGCCCAGTTCGGCGACATTGTAGATTTTGGACAGTGTCTGGTTTTGTTCCAGCGGCGCATCGTTAAAGGCATCGACAGCCTGTTGGCCTAGTGCGTTACGATCCACCAAGAACAAAATGCGTTTGAAGCGTTCCGCCTTAAGGAAACGGTACATGAGGCCGATGATGGTGCGGGTCTTGCCGGTGCCGGTTGCCATGGCGAGCAAGCAATCACGTTTGCCCTCTTCCAGATTTTTCTCAACAGCCTGGATGGCTTTGATCTGGTATTTGCGTAATCGCAGATAGTCGAAGCCTTCGGCTTTGAGCGTCGCTTCCGCAGCCTCCCTACTACGTTTGAGCCGATCCAGGAGACCGTCCGGCGTGTGAAAGCCTTGGAGGGGCTTCGCAAGGTGTGCGGGATCGCGCACATCACGGAACCAGGTACCCGATTGCTCCGCCAACTGCTTGATGTAGGGTCGACCATTGCAGGAGTAGACGAAAGGGATTTGGAAGTGCCCCGTATCGCCATGAGGCCATGCAATTGTACGGCCTTCCTCTTCCCAGGCTGCCGTCATGCTGGTCGATTGGGTGAAACCGGCCGCATAGCGCTCAGCCTGTCCAATCTTTCCTGCGACATTTTTGTTTTCCCGTTTGGCCTCGACCACAGCAATAGGAATCAGGCCAGCAAAAAGCACATAGTCTGCCCTTTGTAGGCCACCAGTATGCGGATTTGGCATAGGCCACTCGGCAATAGCTTTATTTTTCCCTTTCTCAGGGCGAGCGCCTAGCTTGTGAGTCAGGTTCTTGGTATCCGCTTCCCATCCAGCATCAATCAATTGCTGATCAATAAGGATGCGAGTGAGTTCTTCGTTGAGGCTAAAGTCTTTTGAGGCTTTCTGTGTCTCTGCGATGACTTCCTGAACATTGACCAGCTTTGATGCTGCCTGTTCCTGCAATTCTTTTAGCTGAACCTCAAACGCCTTTTTTTGAACCTCCAATTCAGCTTCAGCCTGTTCGGCAACCTGCGAATAGGTACGAGCCTCCTCGTCCATTTGGATTGCCAATGCCTCATACTCTTCTTTTTCTTGAGAGATGAGACTAGCCAGCTGCTGACTCGACTCCAATTGTTGATTTGAATCTGTAAGCTGGCCTTTCAGTTGTTCAATTTCTGCTTGTAGTGCCTGCAGTTGATGACTGGGGTCCTGGGGTGATGTAAACGTGCCAGGTTTGAAACCCGAGCCCTGCTTACCAAAGCTTCTGTGATACCAGATCGCCAGCACCCTGGCGACTTTGAGCCCGTCTATCGCTTCACGGTGCTGTGTCTGAAACTGATGTGTCGCTTTATTACCTTCAATACGAAGCGTATGGAAGAGCTCACAAATTTGCGGATCCAGACGAATCTCACGGTTTAGCTTCCAAAGCAAGTCCGCCTGGGTGGTTGATTCATCAAAGGTAACACCTGCACGTGATGCAAGATCCTGTGCCACAACCTCAGCGAACTGACGAAGTTTGATCAGTGTTGTATTTGGAT
>JAKSCN010000376.1 GCA_022360595.1 Chromatiales bacterium | reverse complement strand
GGGTTTCAACGCCTTCGGCGATGGATTGTCGACGGAAGGCTGTGGCCAGGCCCAAAACGCCTTTCAGAATAGCCAAATTGTCAGGGTCATCGAGCATGTCGCGGACAAAACTCTGGTCTATCTTCAGCTCTGCTGCCGGGAGGTGTTTCAGGTAGGTGAGCGAGGAGTACCCGGTGCCAAAATCATCCAGTGAGAAGCTGATGCCCAGTTCACTGCAGGTGTGCATGACGTGGGATATTTGTGCGATGTCTTCCAGCGCACTGGTCTCCAGAATTTCCAGTTTTAGGTCACTCGGGCTGATAGTGGGGTGAGCCTCCAGCAGTTGGCACAGGCGTTCAAGGAAGTCGCCCTGTTGGAGTTGTAGAGCGCCGACGTTCACACTGACCGGGATGTTTAGATTTTCGTTGCGCCAGATCTCAAGCTGGGTCAATGCGGTATCTATCACCCATTCACCCAACTCAATCGCCAGCCGGTTATCTTCCAGCACCGGTAGAAACATGGCGGGAGAGAGCAGGCCGCGCTCCGGGTGTTGCCAGCGAATCAGTGCTTCAGCGCCAATGATTTCGCCGCTGCGCATGTTGACTTTGGGCTGGTAGTAGAGCACGAACTCTCGGTTGGATAGAGCGCTGCGAATGCGCTCCAGGCTTTCGTGCTGCCCCCTGACATTGCTATCGTGCTTGGTATCGAAGATGTGGAAGTGGTTTTTCCCCGTTAACTTTGCCTGGTACATCGCTTGATCGGCTTGACGCAGGAGCTGGTCGGCGTCGAGATCCTCTGCTTGAGGATAGAAGGTTACGCCAATGCTGGCGGAGATCTTCAGCACCAGGCTACCGATATGTATCGGTTGAATAATCGATTCAAGCAGCCGGGAGAGGATCTGCTTACAGGTGTTGGTGTCAGGCAGGTCAATCAAAACCGCGATGAACTCATCACCACCCAGCCGGGCGATGGTATCGCCTTCGCGCATCACCTGTTTCATGCGCGCAGGGAGTTTCATCAATAGTTGATCACCCACCTCGTGTCCGTAGGTGTCATTGACCGCTTTAAAACCGTCCAGGTCAAGATAGACTACCGCAAGTTTTTGGCCGCGCCGCTGGGTGTTGGTCATGGCCTGATGTAACCGGTCCGATAGCAGCACACGATTGGGCAGATTGGTCAACGCGTCGTGATGGGCGATGTGTTCAAGCTTTTTCTGATGTTTCTTTTGCGCGGTAATATCAGAGAACAGCGCAATGTAGTTTTGTGCTTCTCCGTTGGTGTCGTATACCGCACTGATGGTGAGCATTTCAGCGCATATATTGCCGTTCTTATGGCGGTTCCATATCTCGCCGTTCCAGTGACCTTTCTCCTTCAATGCATCCCACATCTGGATATAAAATTCGGGCTCTTGACGATCCGACTTGAGCAGGCGGGGATTCTGACCGATCACTTCGTCGCGTGAATATCCAGTGATTTGGGTAAAGGCGACATTGACGTCGATAATGGCGCCGTCCAGCTCGGTGATGATGATCCCTTCCCGGGCGTGGGCAAAGACGCTGGCGGCGAGCTGCAGGCTCTCTTCCGCCTTGATGCGTTCAGTCTGAAGATTCAGTACACGTTGGCCAACGCGAAGCCGGGCAAGCAGTTCGGCGTTTTCAAACGGTTTGGTGATGTACTCATTGGCGCCGGCCTCCAGCCCCTCGACAATGTCGTGGGTTTCGTTGCGTGAGGTCAGCATGATAATGAAGGGTGGGTCATTCGTTTTTGTTTGACGAATACGCTGGCATAGTGCCATGCCGTTAAGTTTCGGCATCTCCCAGTCGATTAAGAGCAGACGTGGTGGTTCTTCGCTCTGAAGTGTTTTCCAGGCCTCTTCACCGTCGCCTACCCCAACAGGCTCAAACCCCCACTTTCTCGTTAATGCAACAAGCATGGTGCGTGAGGTCAATGCATCTTCGGCGATCAGCAGTTTCAAAGCAGTCTCTCTTCGATGGTCGTTTTGAGTGCTGCAAATTGCTCTTCCAACTCGGGAATTTTTTGTCGGAAGGCATCAGACTGTTGCGCTTTCCCGAGCTGCTCCATAGTCACTGAGTGGGTGCTAAGGGCCGTGCCGCCAATGTTTGCGGCGGTGCCTTTGATCTTATGGATCTGACTGGTGGCTTGCGGCATGTCGCCGGTCTGTGTGATCGCTTTCAACTCTTCGATCTGCTCCGGCATTTCGGTTAGAAACACCTTTAGGACCGTGCGTATCAATTCGTCATCACCTTCCAATCGCTGATGTAATAGATCATAGTCGAATACAGAATCGGTAACGGGTGTGACCTGATTCGGTTTGGGCAGTGACGGGGGCGTCTCCGCTGTATCGGTGGGGGCTTCATGCGGCGGCTCCACCAGATATTTGCTGTGATTGGGCAGCCATTGCTCCAGCGCCTGCAGTAGCTTACTGGTGTCCACCGGTTTGGCGATATAGTCATTCATGCCGACGGCGATACACCTCTCCCGGTCACCCTGCATCGCATTGGCGGTCATCGCTACGATGGGGATGTCGTGGTTTTGTACCGGTGAGTGCGATTCACGGATCTTCCGGGTGGCGGCATAACCGTCCATGATGGGCATTTGGCAATCCATAAAGACCAGGTCGTAAGGCAACTGGGCCAGTGCTTCAATGGCCTCTTTGCCATTGGCTACCAGGTCTACATGCACGCCATATTTCTCCAACATGCCCTGGGCCACCTCTTGGTTGGTGACATTGTCTTCCACGACTAAAATACGGGCTTCAAAGCGTGGTAGTTCACGGGCTGTGTAGCGGGTGATTAAGCGTTTGTCGTTGTCATGCAGCCCGGCTACCTGCAGTAAGGCGTTATAGAGTTCGGACTGATTGATGGGTTTGCTCAGATAACCGGCAAAGCCGACATTGTGCATCTTCTGGGCATCGCCACGTCTGCCTTGTGAGGTAAGTAGCACGGTATGGGTGGCGGCGAGCTTTTTATCGTTGTGGATCAAGGTTCCCAGTTGGGCGCCGTCCATTCCCGGCATCTGCATATCCAGGAGCGCAATGCTGTACGGGGAGTTGTTTTCCGCGGCGGCGTGGAGTTTTTGAAGTGCTTCGTGGCTGTCGGCGGCCGCTGCGTGTTCCACACCCCAGATGTTGAACACCTGGCGGAGCAGTTCGCGGTTGGTTGCATTGTCGTCGACCACCAGAATTTTTTGTCCTTGCAGATCTTCGGATTTTCGCGGGGGGCGTTGTGCTTCGGAGTTGGTCAGTGTCAGGGTGAACCAGAACGTTGAGCCCTCGCCCGGTGTGCTCTCTACTCCAATAGTGCCACCCATCAGTTCCACTAACTGTTTGCTGATCGATAGGCCTAAGCCGGTGCCGCCGTACTGGCGCGTGGTGGAGCCGTCGGCTTGGGTGAAGCGGTCAAATAGATACTGCTGTTGTTTGTCGTCCAGGCCAATGCCGGTGTCCGTCACGGTAAAGTAGAGTTGGGTCTGGTTATGCTCTTCCGTTACGATCTCATAACGTACGGCGATCTCGCCCTGTTCCGTAAATTTAATGGCGTTACTGATCAGGTTGGTCAGGATCTGGCGAATCCGGCCCGGATCTCCCCGAAACCAGCGGTGATGCACGGGGCTGGCGGGACAGATCAGCTCCAATCCCTTCTCTTCGGCGCGTACGGCCAGGGCGCTGCCGGCATCTTGCAGGATAATCTCAAGGTCGAAGTCGATGATCTCCAGATCGAGCTTGCCCGCTTCGACTTTAGTGAAGTCGAGAATATCGTTAATGATGGTGAGCAGGGATTCGGCGCTGCGTTTAATGATCTGGCCGCGGTGGTGCTGTTCGTCGGAGAGTGGGCTGGATAACAGCAGGTTGGTCATGCCGATAACCCCGTTCATCGGGGTGCGGATCTCATGGCTCATATTGGCCAGGAACTCACTCTTCGCCTGGTTGGCCGCTTCCGCCTTCTCCAAGGCGATGCCCAGCTCATAGGTGCGCTCCTCAATCTTCTTTTCCAGACTCCCCGTCAGGCTCTCCAGTTCCTGTTGTGAGCGGTTGAGATGTCTGAGCATGGTCTGAAATGATTTTGCCAGCAGGCCCAGTTCATCGCGACGCCCAATGACCGGAATAGTGACCGGCTCGCCTTTGGTAATCTGTTTGGCGGCCGTTGTAAGCTGATTGATCGGTTTTATTAGGCTGCGGGCCAATAGCGCCATGCCGACGCTGATCAGCAGAACCACGACTATGACGCCAAGCGCCAGGCGCTGGCCAAAACCCATGGAGAGTTCATCGATGACACTGTGCGAAATAAGGGCGGCAACCAGTATGTAGCGGTCGGAGTCCAGTGGGTTATAGTGGAGCTTAGTGTGAATAAGCGCGGCCGATTGCGCCGGCAACTCGAGCAGTGAATGCGTCTCGTCATTCGATGGATTGTGGTCAAACGTTGGAAAATCCTTTTTCATTCCGGCGCTACCACCCAGCGCCAGCTTGAACTGGCGGTCCTTGTTCGGATGCAGAAGGTAGTCGCCGGCCTCATTGACCAGCATAAAGGCGACATCGGGTGGCGGTGCGTGGAAGGGTTTGGTCAACGCATTGAAGTTGGCGTTGATCACCACGACGCCAAAAACAGTACCGTCCTGCTGGTAAATGGGGGCCGCCACCCGTATTACCGGCTGCAACGGAAAGAGAATGGAACCGCGCTCTTGATTCAGATCCACTTCAGAGAGGTATTGCTGATCCGCGGGCAGTTGGATGGTTTTCCGCACATAGTTGTACTGGCCTTTTTTCTGGAGGCTTTCGTCGGGGATGACAACGATCTCTTTGTGTCGACGATCAAGCCGGACCAGCTCTTTTCCCTGATCGGCGTATTTTTCAGCAAAACTCCTCAGCGCATTAAAGTATGACTTTGCATCGGCCCATTTTAAAATGCCTTTGCTTGGATCTACCCCATGAATTTCAATGGATTGATT
>JAKSCN010000015.1 GCA_022360595.1 Chromatiales bacterium | reverse complement strand
GAACCCCCCTCCTGGGCGTACCGGCATCACATTGGCGAAGATCACATCTTCGCTGTCCATGAGTTTCAGCACGGCGTTGTCCTTCGGGTGTGCATTACCGGAGTAGCCAAAGAGCGAGATGTTTCGGGATTTCCGCACTTGTAAAACAGCCGCTGAACCGCCCAACTTACCCAGGGACTCACCCTTCAGATAGTAAATAGCGACATTTTGGGAATCGACGATCTCGGCCTGGGGATCGGACATGCCACGCTCGATATTGAGTCCATACATGGCAAGGGGCTCATGCGTCGACTCTATCATCAGATTACGGTATCCCCCGCCGCGGGTACTGGCGCTTATGCGATTCCACTCGGCTGCGAGTCCGTACCAACGACCACCGCCATTCCCCCGCACGGCATAGGTGCTACTGCCGGGCGAGGCGCGCACTCCACCGGGACGTCCATACTGGCCACCCATCAGGTCGCGCACCACCGAATTACGTCCGGCCCGCCACTCCAGGAGCGTGAGCCCGGGGCGTTGGGCCGGCCGTTCAATCAACAGGAACGAGAGCGTCGCCTCAGATTTGGCGTCGTCGGTGGTGGTGATAATCGGCGTGCCTGGGGGGGCCTTCCAAGCGGAATCAGCTTGTATGATCGAGAGGTGCTTGGCCACGCCGAACAGATGGTTGTGTGGATCAAGCCGCAGGGTCTTACGAACGGTGAAAGTGCCTTTCGGCACAAAGACCTTTGCATGTTTGGCCAGAGCCGTGCGGATCGCTTCGGTGTCGTCGATACCGTCATTGGGACGGGCACCGTAGCGCTCGATGCTGACAGCGTCGACATCCTCGAAAGAGGGGAATGGAGTGTTCCAGAGATGACGCTTAATCAGGGTCTCTTCCGAAGGCGAGGATGGCACCCCCTCCACTTGGCTTATCACATAGCCGGCACCCTGGATGTTCCCCTCCACCAATGCCTTGCTACCGGCCCCCGTATAGGCGTACTCACTCACCCGGGTATTGGGCTTGACCGCTTTAATCGCAACTCGCCCCGGACTCTCGACAACCTCATCGAAACCAGACAGATAGAGGTTTTTCAGATACAGGCTTCTGCCAGCCCTGTTATCAATGGCGCGTCCACCACTGCCGCGGATGATCCCATCAACCAGAGTCAACGCCCGGTTGTAGGGCTTGCGCCCGGGTTGAAGCGTCACCACCGGACCCGGTGTGGCGCGTTCCATCAGAAAACCGGCAATGGTCAGGTTAGACTGTCCCTTCCAGAAGATCGCCGCCTCAGCCTGGCCCTTGAGCCGGATACCGGCCATAACCGGATAGCGTGATCGGTGATCCGCCCACACTCCGAAGCGCCCACCAATCACGGTGGCGTTGTATACCCCACCGCCCTGACCGGGCATGTTGTAGATTCCAGCGTAGGCACCATCCGCCCACACGGTGACATCCTCGATTGCAGAGCCTTGGGAGCCCGCGTGCTGAAGACCCACCGCACCCGCATGCCCGATCCCACGCAGGTCGATATCGATGCCCTTGAATACCTGATTGAAAGAGATATTCGGCTGCTCGTTCTCAGGGCGTTCACTGCCAGCCTGGTCGGTGTTGCGCGGCTGCGCCCAGAACCAGACCAGGGGTTTTGGTTTGGTCGGATTATTGAACCCCTTGGCGTTATCGGCCAGTTTAAGTACCGGCGGTGTCCCTCGTGTCGATCCGACCAGGGCATTGGTTCGACGCCGGTCCTGGATCCAGCGCCCCTTCTTATTCCGGGATACCGGCTGCATCAACCTGAGGGTGTCGGAGATGAGATAGCGGCCAGAGGGGAAGTAGGCAACCAGGCCTCTGTCTCGGGCGGCATCAAGGGCTTTTTGCAGGGCGGCTGTGTCGTCCTTCCCATCATCCGGTGTGGCGCCGAACAGGGTTACCGGGAGAATCCCCTGACGTATCAGGTCATCCTTCGGCACACTCGCCTGCACCAGGCTGGTCGATGCTGCCAGCATGAGCAGACCCATCACCATGCGTCTCCCTGAAAGCCCATCTCTTGATGCCATCGCCTTGGATCCACTCATCCGTCATACCATACCGATAGATCCATGCCTGCCATCCCTTCCAACCGTTTGATATCGGAGAGGCAGTACTCACGCGCCAATTGACGGCGCAGCGCAAAGTCGAGTGGGCGATACCTTGTCCTCGCGGGTAGCATCTGCAGTGAGATCCTGCCCAGCCGTTTCACTGATCGCGTCAAGCTGCGAGGCAAATAGTTAATCGCCTTGCGAACCATCTGAGCCGGTCCGTTAAGCACTCTGATGTCCTTGCCTGCGTTGCGCCTTTGCACCAGAACCGATGGAATGTGAGTTGTATCGACCCCCAGAAACGCCTGACACCGTTTTATACCAAGGGATGGATCGGGCTGAACATCCTTCTCATACACCAGAATCAGCATTTGACTGCTGTCGAAATACTCCAGATAACGACTTACGTTATAGCCGTAGTACCCCGCACGAGGGCGCTGCTCAACAAAAAAACGGGAGAATTCAGTGTTACATGAAATATGGCCCCGGCTCATCAAATGCCAATAAAACGAATAGGCCTGATCCACAGGATGACGCAAGCTCAGTATAAGACGGGCTTGGGGAAGCAGTTCGTGAATGCGCTGCGGGGCTGCAAGGCTTCCAAGGTAGCTGGGTGAAGCCTCACCGACGACCGCTGCACCCTGTGCCTCATCGAAATGCTGCTGATACCAGGCGAGGCCTTTTCCATGGTTGGCGCCACAGAAGTAACGCAGCTCTTTAAGTTCCGGGATAAAGATATCCGGATGCTCGCGCAGGCAGTCCGCCAACCAGGTTGTTGCCGCCTTAGGCGCACCGATGATGAGAAAATTGGGTAACATTTGCGTACTCTCAGAGAGCGATCGTTTTCACACCTGCAACCGGCATCTCCCTTACGGGCACCTTCACAATGTCCAGGCCGACTGCATATCCATGGATCAATTTTCTGCAAACAACGTACCAAAGCGATGGATAGGGTTCGATATTGCCTTACCCCTACTAAGGGCGCCTGCCCCACATGTAAGTGCGGTAACAGCGAAACCAGAGAGTCAGGGGTGCAATAGTGTTCCACACGCTTTACAACCAAGGGGCTTCTTCAGTGCAAAATCTATAAGGACCAAACCCCATCATTGAGTGAGACGCGCAGTCATGCCCTTCAGGTAACCTCAGGAAAAAACCACAACACCATCTCCCATGACATGACACAGCATAGGCTAAACAGCCATCGCAAGGGTGCAACACTGTTCCATCTTCTTTACAGCCTGAGGTAGCTCTTCACAGGGTTTGACTGTTTCAACGGGGTAGAAGCGCTAAGCTGCAGGGCGCACCTCACAGGGAATGGCAGGCCCTATATCTATTAGAGATTCAACGCTGATTTCGCAGATTCATTTCCCGCATCTGCCGCTTCTCGAACAGCCCTCAATATCGATAACAGGTCTAGTCGGCCCATTTTATGCTTGGGTCACTTCACTCCATGGAGCTTCATTCGCAGGGATCTAGCGACCGGCGCCGGTAAGGTTCCACATCTGGGCACCGAACGATTGTCGAGCCAATGTCAACACCCGAAGTAAGACAACTGAACCGAGGAATTGAGATGGCCATCGCTCAACCTGACAGTGAAAATGAAACGATAGATGTCAGCATCTTGATAAAGACTTTCAACGAAGAGTCCCATATCGGTGCTGCCATCGAATCCGCCCTTAACGCCATTGCCCCACCCCTGAAAGGCGAGGTGATTATTGCCGACAGTCTGTCCACCGACCAGACAGTGGAAATCGCCATGAGTTATCCCGTGGCCGTGGTCCAATTGACCAAAGCGGAAGAGCGCTGTTGCGGAATCGGACCGCAACTGGGCTATCAATACTCACGGGGTGAATTTATCTACATCCTGGATGGGGATATGGAACTGGACCCAAAGTTCCTGCTTACAGCGATAAACCTCATGCGTGAAAATATCGAAATCGTGGGCGTGGCGGGGATTGTTGAGGAGTTAGGCGGTGACAGTTACGAATTCATCTCTCGCAAAGAAGCCGAAAACGCCTGGGCTATCGCCGGCAATTACAAGTGGCTGGATATGGGTGGGTTGTATCGGCGCAGTGCCCTGGAGCGTATTGGCTATCTATCAAACCGCAATCTGCATGCCTGTGAGGAACAGGAACTGGGGCTACGCCTGTTCACTGCCGGCGACAAATTGCTGCGCCTCCCCATGCGCTCGGTCCGTCATCACGGACGGGAAGAGTCCTCCTGGGATCTGATGAAAAAGCGTCTGGCGTCCCACTACTCGGATGGTCCCGGCGAACTGCTACATGCAGCATTCGGCAAGCCCTATCTATGGCAAGTGCTGAATAGCCACTTTAAATTGCTGGTCATGGCCATGCTCTGGCTGGCCACAGTAGCAGGCGTGGGAATGCTCTACGTGAGTCCCTGGCCGGCAGCGGTTGTCACCCTGCTCTATGGTCTACTCTTTCTGCTGATGACGATGCGCAAACACAGTCTCAAGCTGGCCGCTTTAGGCATGCTGAACTGGTTCATGCGTACCCTCGGATTTATTCGAGGTCTGTTGACTCCGCAAACACCTCCCACCCGGTGGATCGATAGTCAAGTGATCACATGGCCTGGACGCTCCTCTATTGAATTCAGTGACCGGGGCGGCAAATTTTTCAGACCACGCTCCAAGTGGGCTACCTACAGAGGCTCCATTCGTGAGATAGGAAAGGCACGGGCCAAGAGGACACAGATATGAGCCAGAGAAGTCGCCACCATCTGCATAGATCGACCAATGGAGCCGATGCTTCCGATGGCAGCAACGAGAAGAGCGGCAACACCCCCTGCTCAATGATATTTGTAACTGGCGCCTCTCGCTCCGGAACCAGCATGCTGGCACGTCTGCTGGGTGAACATAAGGAGATATTGGCGCTGCAGGAGACCCATTACTTCGGTGACTTGTGCGACCCCGATGAAGCCAAAGCGCTTAAGAGCGATGAGCAGTTGGAGCAACTTTCAGCAATCCTGCTGGCACGCCAGAACCGAGGTCTATGGGATTCAAAGCCGAATGCCTCGGAGCAACAGCAGGCCAGGCAACTGGTCTCTTCCCTACCGTCAAATGCCCGATCCGCCGGCGAGGTATTCTCAGCTACCTTGAACCATTTGGCCACAGCGTCCGGCAAGTCCATAGGACTGGAGCAGACGCCACGCAATATCTTCTATGCCGAGCAGTTGCTGGCGCTCTATCCGAAGGCCCGTATAGTGCATATTGTGAGGGACCCGCGGGCTGTGCTTGCCTCACAACGTAATCGCTGGCGTATGCGGCAACTGGGGGCAGGCCATATCCCCTCCTTCGAGATGCTTCGCACCTGGGTCAACTACCATCCGGTCACTATGAGCAAGCTGTGGAGTGAGGCCAATCAACAAGCCTTGCGTCTATTACACCGGAAGCATTTTCTGCTGGTTCGCTTTGAAGACCTGGTGGACGCTCCCCAAAAAGAGATCCAACGTATCTGTGACTTTCTCGATATAACGTTCGATCCGATGATGCTGGATGTCCCTCGCTGGGGATCGTCTAATATTACCCACTCCACCAGCCAACGTGGCATTTCCCATGAGGTGAGGGATCTCTGGCAGGGATGCCTGCCTGTCGGCGACAGGATCCTCTGCGAATGGCTGACGCGCCCTACCATGAAGCGTTTCGGTTACCATCCATTGCCAGCCGGTCGGGCCGACCGACTCCAGAGCTGGGCCAAGATATTGACTTATCCCTTACATATGGTGGGAGTCATCAGCCTAAATCCGAAGCGCGCTTGGACACTGCTGAAGGCCCTAAGCATTGCCGGTGCAACCAGGTCTTCACCACCGAAGACCAAAAGCTACCTCCCTCCAAGTGGATAGGTCACCATACTCCAAATAACATTATAAAAATGTAGTTATATTCAATCTTGGCTATCTACTTAAAAGCGATCGCTGATTTTTATAGCCGGCACTTTTGTTGGACTTACGAATAAAATAGTAACCGCTTTTTCCCTCAAAACCCTCAATAAACCACCCCCTCTGCCGCTAAGAAATTAACTGATCAGGAACGATTAGAAAGTGCCAGCGAACGGTTAACTAACCGAACAGATGAGCAATCCTCCCAAAAAATACAGGGATTTTCTCGAATGCATAATCCGATTTTTCAACTAGACTAAAAGCGCAGAAAAACTTTTTATACCGATTGTTGAAAAAACGGAGTGCGCAATCGCCCCTGAGTTTCAGGACGAATTTTGAGGATACCACTGAGGAGGGGGGCTGATTGGTACTCACTAAGCTATGGAAATACCCGTAAGGGAGGGGCCTGCATGTTAACAAGAACTGATAGGTGCGCTTTAAAGCGCTATTTACTATTCGAGGGTAGAGCTGACTTCCACCGAGGCGGAAAGTTTGATCTATGCCTTCCGATACACCAGACCCACGGAACCTGAAGCATAAGGTTCGGGAAAAATTATAAGCACACCCGGCAACTTATAGCTGATCACAACGGCATTGTTACGGGTAAAGGGGCCATCAATGAATAATGGGAACCGTTCACTCTTGTATCTGAAGCCGGAGTTCGAGTCCGATACACTCTCCAATCCGATTCGCTCCAAGGGATGGGAAGTACATGGAGTGTCCCAGGTTGACTCGGCGCTGGAGACAATCAGCCAAGAGCACTTTCAAGTGGGACTGGTACGTTGGGATGAGTACAATGAAGAGGAGATCACGGACCAGACCGAGCGCGTCATCCACGCCAATCCCTTGATCAATTGGGTTGCGGTACTGCCCAATGAGACCGGTTCATTCCTCAATCTGTCCCAGGTCATCGCATCCTATTTCTACGACTATCATACCCTTCCTCTCGACCTTGATCGGCTGTTGATTACCCTTGGGCATGCCTATGGCATGGCCAAGATCGCCGAAACCGATACGGTTTGGAATGATGATACGTACTTAGATAAACAAATTGTCGGCGACTGCCCTAAGATGCGCGATCTGTTCCGCAAAATTCAGAAGGTTGCCAACATCGATCTCACCGTGTTGATCAGAGGCGAAAGTGGTACCGGTAAGGAGTTGACGGCTCAGGCAATACACGAATTATCGAACCGATCAGACAAACCCTTCGTAACCGTCAACTGTGGCGCCCTGCCAAAAGAGCTGATCCAGTCAGAACTGTTCGGACACGAAAAAGGGGCCTTCACCGGTGCTGACAAGCAGCGCATCGGACGCATTGAAGCTGCCAATGAAGGCACCATTTTTCTCGATGAGATCGGCGATCTGCCTCTCGAACAACAGGTCAATCTATTACGCTTTTTGCAGGAGAAAACCATCACACGGATCGGTTCCCATGAGGAGCACCTAATCGACACTCGGGTGATCGCCGCTACCAATGTTGACCTTGAGAAAGCTGTCGAGGCGGGTCAATTCCGGGAGGATCTATACTACAGGCTCAATGTGCTGCGCCTGGAGACTCCTCCACTGAGGGAACGTGCCGAAGACATTGAGCTTCTCGCCAACTTCATTTTCAAGCGATTCGCCGAGGAACAGAACAAACAACTGGTCGGATTCAGCCGCCAGGCGCTGGACGCGATCAAGAGTTA
The DNA here is from genome assembly GCA_022360595.1 of Chromatiales bacterium. Lineage (GTDB taxonomy): Bacteria > Pseudomonadota > Gammaproteobacteria > Chromatiales > Chromatiaceae > BM503. The sequence continues at coordinate 5,761 of JAKSCN010000015.1, read as the reverse complement.
TGAATGGCCGGGAAATGTGCGAGAACTGGTCAACCGGATACAGGGTGCTGTGGTCATGAGCGAAGGCAAGTTGATTGGCCCCAAAGAACTGGGGCTTGATCTGCCCGCGCCCAATACCAAACTCATGACCCTGGCAGCAGCGCGGGCGGCAGCGGAAAAGCAAGCCATAGAAACCACGTTGGGCGTGACACGAAACAATGTCTCTCAGACTGCCAGGCGGCTGAAAATTTCGCGTGTCACTCTTTATCGCCTGATGGAACTCTACTCCATCGACTGGCAGGGGGCACGCTCCGAGCAATAAGCAGGATTAGATCAAAGCAGCCAGGCAAGTGAGCTGAGTACAAAGCCCAATTGATGGGATCGGCTTGATTGGATCGACACCTGGCGCGGCATGCAATACTGCTCTAAAAGCCCACCCTTACCCTGGCCTGAAGGATCTCTGATTCATACTCTTCAACAGCGAGAGTGGAATCCCTGTCATCAATACTGTAACCCACAGAGACAGAGATATTGTCCCGCGGATTCCAGTCCAGCCACACCCCGACAACCGTCACGTCATCAAGCCGGGAAGGAACACGTTCATCAAAATCCCGCTCTTCATAACTGGCGACACCGCGCAGGGTTGTCTTTGCCGTGATGTTCCAGGTAGGTTCAAGACTGATACCATCGATGACTGCGTAGTCGGCAATATCATCGTTAAGGCTACTGAGATCGCGCCAGAGATGGAAATTAAGGGACGTCTTACCGGTAATCTGCCAAGTCCCCTTCAAGTTACCCACAAACCCATCGAAATCCCGCGACGTCTCAACATCGTGTTCCCTTGACAGGTATCCGACATTCGCCTTCAGCCTCAGCTTGCCGCCCACCTGCCAGTCGAGGGTGGGCCCAATCACATACTCCTCGAAATCCCGGTTATCCGCATTATCGAAGCGGGCATCCTGCCAGCGCGCCTCCATGCCCACTGTATTGCCAATCCGGCTGACATAATCAAGGCTCAGATCTGCATCCACCAACTGCTTGTCAAGGCTCGAACTCTCTTCAAAAGAGATATCCGCCAGTCGCCCCTTGGCGCCAAGGCGCCAGCGATCCGTTAACCAACGGTTGATCGACGCGCGTACACGATGACGCTCCCGAGGATCTTTTTCCGGGATATCCTGATTGGCAAAAGCTCTAAGTTGTCGGTCAAAGCTATACCCGATATCACCCGACCACAGCCTGCCCACGGCCCATTTCCATCTTAGGTAGGCATCGCCCGCGGTGTGATTGAAGGTGTCGAAGCGATCATAATCGTTGCGGGAGACCTGCCCACCAATCTGCAATACCTGTTTGCTAATGGTGAAATCCCCATCGAAACCGAGCGTCAATGTGCGAAGGGTGTCGGAGCGCTCATCGATCGGGTCGCGCAGCAGATTACTGTCATGCTCCAACCCAAGCTCCGCATAGGGGTGTAGAGCTTTGGCCAGCCCCTGCCAGTCCGCTGCGACTCCCGTACTGGAAAGCGCCATCCCGCCGAGCAACAGCAGGGTACTCAGATAACGCTTCCCACCACTACGGCGATGAGCTGATGAAAACCGGCAAGAAGCCGTATGTTTTATTGTTTTATCTCTATTCCTTATCATACAAGCACTACCTTGTGGGGTATTATCGTAGAGGCTGTATTTCAGTCTCGGTTACCGGATCATACATAATGAGGCGTATACCGCTTCCCCTCCGTTGAGCGTTAGCGTAGATCAATGCTCCTCTTCCGACCATCTTCGGATAGACCGACAAGCTACTGAAGGCACTGCACATTCAACCGCCCCACGTTGAACTACCCCACATTCAATCACCAAGGGAACCTCTGAATAAGCAGGGTGCAAGACGATCATTTACGATTTTTCCAGGAGACTATCCAGCTCCGCCTCTCGCACCAAATGCTTTGGATTCTACCACATTCGAAAAATCACGCACGGGTCTTGCCAACCTGCGGACACCAACCTGCCGATAAGAGAGACTCAACGGCTTGAAGCTTTGGTGCTGAACCCTCTACTGACAACATCGCTGTAGACTCGAAGCGTCTCCCGAGCGATCTGGCGCCAATCATATTTCGATCGCACCCACGCTTGAAGTCGGGAACGATAATCCGAGGGCCGGTACTGTGTGGCAATGCGATTGAGGCAGACGGTCAAATCGCTCACATCGCCGACACGAAAATAGTGATCCCGAGGCAGACCCACCTCCTTGTTCGCCGGTATATCACTGGCAATTGCAGGCAGCCCGTAGCTCAATGCTTCAAGCAGTGCTATCGGCAGTCCTTCATGGGTTGAAGGGAGTACAAAGATCCCGGCATTGGCGTATAGGGACTTAAGTTCCTCGCCTGTTCTGAACCCTGCCAGCACCACACCGGGCACCTCTTGAGCCGCTTCGATAACTTTGCGGCAGTAGGAGTCGTTGTCGTCCAGATTGCCAACCAGGACCAGCTTCCACCCCTTCAGATCAGATGCGGCAAAAGCGCTGATCAAGTCCAAGTGGTGCTTTTCCGGCACCATGCGACTGACATTGACGAGGTATCTTTGCGGTGTCAGCTCCAATCGCTTCACTACAGTGTTATCGGAGAGACGGCCGGGGATGTCGACGCCATTCGGGATAAACACCGAGTCCCGCCCGTACATGCGATAGACATCCTTGGCGATGACATTTGAGATCACGATGCGGGCATCGGCATAGCCCATACCCCAACGCTCTCCGAGCCGCAGGACCGTCTTTGCCAATCCATTCCACTTTTCTCGCGCATAGTCGGAACCATGATGAGTCACTACTACTCTCAGGCCAAACAACTTGGCCAAGGGCGTAAATAGCGCAGGCCCGATCGCATGGATGTGCAATACATCGGGCCGTTTTAACCCGGCATATAGCACGCCGAGAAACGAATGCACGAAGGCCTCTGCGCCCCTAACCAAAGGACACCACATAGGGTGAAAACGTATACCTTTGGTCAACTCATTCACCTCTTGATTCTTTGAGCAATAGGGTGTTCGTGTTACCACTTCCAGCTCACACCCAAGGTCTCGAAGAATGGGGTAAAGGTGTTCCGCATGGGTTTCGATCCCCCCTTGCACTCCCGGGAACCCTCTAAGGCCAAGCACCATGATCTTCATGTTACCTCCCTCCGCATCGCGATAAGGCTAATGAGACTGCCGCCATTCGACACCGACGGTTGGTTTGCCAACTATCGGTTGTAAAAATTGACCAGGGGATACCTCTCCTCTACTTTGTTCAGGCCGCGTTGGACCTGAACTTTTACCTTGATGCCAAGAAAAGATTGTCGTGGTTTCAGGGGACTGGGTGGTACGTGACCGTAGTCGATATATTGATCAAAATTCACCGCTCCACCCAGGGTGACTTTCATCTTGTTCCACATCACCCATGCCAGCGGTGACCATTTCGGTATTTGCGGAATGATAGGTGAACGCATGGCAGTACGAGCAGTAGTCACCATCCAGCAGTTCTGCCGGCAATCAGCCACCTTGGCAATACTCTCCCGGGCCTTCTTGCTCTCCAGGATCTCTTCCCATGACTGGTTTACCAAGTTGCCCAATGGCAGATCAGAGCGTACGTTACACGCCCATACATCCGACCAGGGATCGATAAACGCAAAATCGGTACCCGCCGTGCAACGAATAATCCGGTCATGGCCAAGGATCTTCTCGATCAGCCCCAGGTTAAGATAAGCGCGAAACCAGTTCTTTATCTTCCAGGTCTTAAGCATCCCGGTAATCAATCCCTCGACCTCATGCGCTACTTTGACCCGGTCATAGAAATAGTTGTCGTTCTTGTAGAACTGCCATGCGTTGTGCAAGGTTGAGGTGGCGAGTTCCACGCCTTCGGCTCGCGCCATCTCATACACCTTGACCAATTGATCCGCATTTTCATCTTGAATAACAATGGCGAAGCCCAGATCGGTTCCCCCGGCCTCTTTGAGCATACGAATGCCCTTTAGCTTGGTTTCGAACCCTTTTTTTTCACCGCGAATAGTATTATTGGTCTCTTCATTACCTTCGAGACTAAAACGCACTTTGATATCAGGGTATTTTTTGATGATGGGAACAAGTCGTTCAGGGTGTAGCCCGTTAGAGCTGATTTCCAGGATTCTCGCCTTGGGATAAACGACATCCACCAACTCCGCGAGATCACGGCGCAGCGTCGGCTCACCGCCTGTAAGGTTCACATTATCGAAGCCGTCGGGAAGTTTCTCCAGCGTCTCGAGCTTGACCTCTTCTTTCGGGTCCGTGGGGTTTTTCCAGATGTAGCACATCTGGCAACGGGAATTGCATCGGTAGGTTGTGATAATCGACAAATCCATGGCACTGGACTCCTATAACGTTGAATAGTCTTCGGATGAACTGAATCTGTCAGCCTCCCTCGCACGCGTCACGAGCTGTCGGTAAAGATCCATCAGTTCGTTGTTATGCCGGTCTAGCGAAAAGTGTTGTTCAACTCGCAGCCGGGCGGCAGCCCCCAACTTACGCCGCAAGCTGTCATCGTCCATCAGTTGCTGCAGATTGATCCGAAGCGCCTGCCGGTCACCGGGCGTGAACAGGCAACCACTCTTACCATGCTCGACAAGTTCCGGTATGCCACCGATTCGACTTGCCACTACAGGTTTTCCATAACCCATGGCCTCGATCACCGACATGGGGCAGTTTTCATTCCACTCTGAAGGGATTGCGATACAGGATGCGCTCTCAATCACCCTGCGCAAGGCATCTCCCGTGATATGGCCGAGAAATTCCACATTCGGATACTCGGCACGTAGTATTTTTTCCAAGGGGCCCGTACCCGCAACACGCAGACGTGTACCGTTGGACATTTCAGCGTGCGCTTCCAGTAGTGTCTGGATGCCTTTCTCTGGCGAAAGACGTCCCAGGTACAAGATGTAATTCCCATCGCTCTCCGATGGCTTCACCTGTTCAGTGTCCAGGCCGTTGTAGATGACGCGCACCCTGTCTGGAGCAAACCGGTTTATCACAGCCGTCTGCATGAACTGACTAGGCGCAATAACCCTGTCAACAGCCTCATAACTTCCGAGCAGACGCTGCATGACCGCCTCGATATACAACAGATAACTTTTAGCCAATGACCCTTCGGCGCAACGCCCCCGAACCACATTAAAGAAATCGCCGTCTGCACAAGCAGTACATACCCTCCCCTGTCGCAGTTGGGTATAGACCGGGCAGGCCGGCTTGTAGTCATGCAGAGTCAACACGACAGGCACACCCATCTGTTTTGCGGCTCGTATGATCGAGGGCGTCAACTGATGATAGATATTGTGACAGTGCATCAGATCCACCCCGGTCTCTTTGATCAGCCGGCGAATCTGTTTCACTGCTTCACTTGAATGAATCAAACGGACTGCAGACCGCAGTCTGGAGAGTGAACCGTTCGACGTACTGTGGTAAGAGCGGTTGGCGACGAAGTAACTGGTATAGTGGCTGTCGAGATTCCTCTCATCCTGCATGGCGAAATCCACAACTTCCACTCCGGTACTACGGAGAAAATCCCGTTCCTGAAACATGACCGCTTCGGAACCACCGTTTCGGTAAAAAAATTTGTTGGCAATAAGCACTTTCACGGGTGACATGTCCTGAACACTAAATTCTCTTCAGTGCTTTCAAGATCCATACCAGATCGCTAGGCCGATATCCTGATACCTAAACAAAGAGCACCAGACTGCAACGCTGGCAGGCGGCTTCTGCGGGGTGGTCGGTGGCAATAGCAACAG
>JAKSCN010000676.1 GCA_022360595.1 Chromatiales bacterium | reverse complement strand
TTTGGGTATTCTGCTGGGGTGGCTGGCGGGTAAGCTGGTGGCGCACTGGAAGGAGCAGAATCGCTTCTCGGGATTATCGATAACGCTGCTGCTGGCCTACTCGGGATACCTGTTGGCAGAAGGGCTGCTGCATGCCTCCGGGGTGATTACCGTGCTGTGTGCCTCTTTGGCTTTTATCCACACCCGCAGACATGGGGCTGAGCTACAAGAGGGTGAGCTGTTTTCCTCCTTCTGGGGGTATCTGGAGACTATGGCTGGCAGTGTGCTGTTCTTTGCGCTTGGGGCAGGTGTCGGCGCTCACGAATTTCCGCTGACCTGGGCGATACCGGGGGTGATACTGATTCTGGTGGTGGCCCGCTGTGTTGTCGTTTATGGCTTTGGTCAGCTACTGAACTGGCTGCATGGGCCATTGCCGCTGAGCTGGCAACATGTGATGACTCTCGGCGGCCTGCGCGGTGCAGTCTCAGCCGCTCTGGTGCTGATGATCCCCCATGACTATGTCTATCGTATAGACATGCTCTGTATGGTATTTGTGCTGTGTCTCTATACTTTGGTCGTACACCCGCCGCTGCTGCGCCTTTACCTGGAGAAAGCCAGGATTGAGAGTTGAGTGCCGGCTGCACAAGGTGATTTCACGGGATGGCAAAAAGCATCGGTCATCTATTTCCGTGCTTTTTGCCTCCGTGAGTTACAACGTTAGTCGCCCCTTAACTGTTTAACCATGGTTTTAGCGACGGCCTGGGCACTGGCGGGGTTTTGGCCGGTTATTACCCGGTCATCTTCAATCACATGCTCGCCCCAAGGGCCCACTTTGCTGTAGCGATTGGCACTGCGCGTTAGGGACTCTTCCAATAAGAATGGCGCCTTATCTATAGTGCCGGCATCCAGCTCTTCTTCGTGGCTAAAGCATGTCACCGACTTATTGGTCAATAATTTTTCACCGGTACTTAAGGTTATCGGCAATAACCCGGCAGGACCATGGCAGACCGCCCCGATTATACCGCCGCTCTCATAATGGGCGGCTGTCATTTTGGCGACTGACTTATTACTCGCAAGATCTGACAACAGACCAAAACCACCGGGGTAAAACACCGCATCGTAATCCTCCATGTTGATTTGATTAGCCGGTATTGTGTTATTTACCCGGGATTGAAATACGTCGTTTTCCAAAATGGTGTTATTGACCTCATCCCCCTTGATGTCCGTGCCATAGAGAGGCGCTTTGCCGCCATTAATGGATACCAAATCGTAATCAAACCCAGCGTGCAAAAACTCATGCAGGGCATGAGTGAGCTCTGGTGCATAGGTGCCGTTTGCCTCGTCTGTTTCACCGAGGGTGGCGTGGTTGGTTAGCAAAATTAAGATCTTTTTCATCTCAAGCTCCCAAGTGGTAGATAGATATCGTTTAGGTGATAAGATGATAGACTTTGTCTGTATGGTTGATAATGGCGTGATTTGGTAAATCAATATTGCAGCATGGCAACAATAAGAGGGCTTATGGACACTTTTGAGGGGATTCTGGAGTTTGTCGCTGTGGCTGAAGCAGGCGGCTTTTCTGCGGCTGCCAAGCGCCTGGGTAGCTCTACCAGTCATGTAAGCCGTCAGGTTTCACGATTAGAAAAGCGTCTCGGTAGCGCACTGCTGGCGCGTACCACCCGGTCGGTAAAGTTAACCAGTGTTGGTCAGCAGTATTATGAACAGTGCAAAGGGCTGTTGCATGGTCTGCAGCAAGCCAATGAACAGATTAGTGGTGAGCAAATTGAGTTGACTGGCACGCTACGCGTCAGTGCTGCCGGGGCATTTGCTGAACAGTTTGTCGTTCCCGCATTGCTGGAGTTTGCTGAACAGCAGGCTCAGTTAAGTATAGATTTAAACTTCAATAGTCAGGCTGTGAACTTTGTAGAGGATGGCATTGACTTTGCTATTCGATATGGTCGCTTGGAGGACTCAGGCCTGGTGGCTCGCAAGCTGATTGATCGTAAGCTGGTGGTTGTTGCCAGCCCCAGCTACTTGCAACAGCATGGAACCCCACAGCATCCAAGCCAACTCAAACAGCATCAATGTTTGGTTGCCAATAGCGAGTATTGGTTATTCGATGATGGCGGCGAACTCGTGCAAGTCAGGGTCAGTGGCCGTTGGCGTAGCAACAATGCCAACGCCATAGTGCAAGCCTGCAAAGCCGGTCTCGGTATAGCGTATATGCCAAGGAGTAGTTTTCTGAATGAGATCAAAGCAGGTGACTTGCAACCCATTCTAGAGCCCTATTGGACAAAAAGGCTGACCTCGTGGATTGTTTACCAAAATCGAAAATTTTTACCTCTGCGGGCCAGATTGGCTATTGAGCATTTGTTGATGACTTTTGCTGATTGGCAGGAATAGACATACTGCGGAGAATATTTCGTAATCTGTGTTTAATAAAACTAAGGAACCTCTGATCAATTCGTGAGCGGATGCTCTGAGGCCAAAATCGCCGACTTCTGCGTTAGAAAACTGGCCAATAGCCTGCTATTACCTGCGTTTTCTGCCTTGAATTCGACGATTTTGGCTCTCATATCATTCCGCCCAGAATTAATCAGAGGCTCCCTAAAAATATTGAGTGCAGTGTTAATTTGTTTTAGGCCGAGGGCCATAGGGTTGTAAATTTGTTAGTCAATGTTACTTGTTGATTCAGCAGTTATATCCCTGTTATCTGTTAATTTTTCTAAGCACTGTTGTGTGTGCTCGTCGCATGCTCTTCATGCCATGTGGAGAGGGTTGCCAATATTTTTTATTGCCGAGAAGAGAGAGGTGTATCTCTGCTTAATTTTGTGACTCAGTTATTTATCTGTAAAAACCCTATAAAGTGAAATGTAGTATTACGTTTGGTTGCCATCTATGTTTTCGATTGTATCACCGTATCAGTCGTTATCTTATAACTGTCACTGCCTGGCGTTGATCAGGGAGTGTTATTTTCGTGGTGATTCAGTTTCATATCTCTATTGCAATCAAAGCGGGTTTGAGTGACGTACCCTGAGGCAGTCACGCGAATAACAGTTCCTGAATTAGGCAAACACCAAACATGGAGTCTAAAGGATCATGGAAATTTTCGATTACCTGCAGATACGACTTACTAAGTTTGTGCTTCTCAGACGGAAGTTGCTTCTCTCTCTATCTACTCTCTTATTGGTTTCCACTGGGTTGCCGGCATGGAGCGATAATAGTGAATCTCTGGGCGTGCCCGGAGTGCGTGGCGGTGTTGTCACTACCAGTGAACCGAACGCAGCGCGAATAGGAGCGGACATTCTGCGTAAGGGAGGTAATGCAATCGATGCCGCGGCCGCAGTGCAATTTGCGCTGAATGTGGTTGAGCCTCAATCATCCGGTATCGGTGGCGGCGGCTTTATGCTGATCTACCTGGCGAAGGAGAAAAAAACCGTCGCCGTGGATTCGCGGGAGAAAGCCCCTGCGGCAGCGACCCCGGATATGTTCGTGCCCTTCGTGACCAGCGGTGGTTTTGGTGTTGCATCCACCAGTGGTGTTGCCGTTGGTGTACCGGGTACTCTGCTAGGGGTTGCGGAGGCGCTGGATAGTTGGGGCACCATGTCTTTGTCCGAGACCCTCCAACCGGCTATTAAGCTTGCAGAAGAGGGTTTCCGGGTAGGGCCGAGACTGGCGGAGAGCTCCGACAGCTCACGCCTGCAGAATGAGATTGGCAATCCAGCTTACGATGAGGCGCGCAAAGTATTCCGTCCGGGAAACGCGCCACTTGTTGAAGGTCAGTTGCTGGTACAGTCTGATATGGCACGTACGCTGCGTATGATTGCCGATCAGGGCACCGATGTTTTCTACAAAGGCGATATTGCTCAGGCAATCATTGATACCCAGAAGGCCACCCGCAATGGCCGAGCGGAAGGCATTGGTCGTATGACGCTGGAGGATCTGGCCAACTACAACGTGGTGATTAGAGAGCCTATAGAAGATGAATACCGTGACTTTACCATCAAGTCTATGGGACCGCCTTCTTCCGGTGCGCTGACAGTGTTGCAGATCCTTAAGCTGGTTGAGCGTTTTCCAATGGGTGATGAGGAGGCCGGATTCGGTTTTGGAAGCACCCGGACGCTGAATGTCATGATCGAAGCCATGCGTTTGGCTTTTGCCGACCGAGCTGTATGGATGGGTGACGAAGATTTTGTTGATGTGCCCACGGTTGGTCTGCTGGCAGATGATTATATCGAGCTGCGCAGTGCTCTGATTAATCCTGATGTCCGCCAGGTCAATGTACTGCCGGATGATCCGCGGCCCTTCGATACGGCAGGTGTCCAGGGTAAAACCAAACTGGCAGCATTGTCCCCGGTGATTGAGAAGGGGGTAAATACAACCCACTTCAGTATCGTTGACCGTGAAGGCAATGTGGTCTCCTACACCACAACCATCGAGTCTGGGTGGGGCACCGGTCTGATGGTGCCCGGGTTTGGTTTTCTGCTCAACAACGAGTTGACGGATTTCAACTTTGTGCCGGCTTTAAATCCTGATCCGGCCAACTTCAATCCGGGTGCCAACGATGTGGCGCCAAACAAAAGACCGCGCTCGAGTATGTCCCCCTCCATTGTGTTCAAAGGGAAAAAACCGGTCGCTGCCTATGGGTCGCCTGGCGGATCTACCATCATCGACTCTGTGGTCAATGTCAGCATGAACCTTATCGATCATGGTATGGATGTCCAGGAGGCTGTGGATGCGCCCCGTATTGCTCAGACCAGTGCCAACGGCACCGTTCGTCGTGAGATCGGTTTTTCTGAACAGGTCATGGCAGAGCTGGCAGCCCTCGGGCATACGTTACGTGACCCGGCAGATATAGGGTCGGTTCAAGCCGTGATTATCGACCGAGACAAGAAGACGCAGTACGGTGCGGCGGATCGTCGTCGTGTAGGAGGTATCGTTACCCTGGATAGGAATGAGGTAAGAGACAGGGATGATGAAGACGACGATGAGGATGACGACGACTAGGTGTTAACAAGCCCTAACAGGTCTTGAATGCATGCTAGAGAGGCTGAGGTGAAAGTCAGGTGTGATTCCCGCCCTGGCTTTCACCTCTCGGAAGGCTATCCTTCGGATAATGCGCATATCGATCAGGTGAGGGCTATTCTTACCGACAAGCAGTTTGCCCAACTGCAACAGTATGCGGCTATAAAACCGCAATAAACCGCGCAAGCCTCGTCATTGCGCCTCCGGCAGTGATCCGCCGGAGGCGTCTTATCTCTCAGACCCTGGCTTAAATTGGCAGTTTGAGTGCACCGTTGATATCGGGTGCTGCCTCGAGTGGCCCGCCTGCTTCGATCTCGTCATCCGTGGCGTCGCGCACGGTCAGGATTTCAAGCGTGAAAATCACTTCCCGGCCGCACAGTGGATTGTTGCCATCAACGGTCAATGTCTGGTCATCCATACGGGTAACGATGAAGTTCCTGGCTTCACCTTTGGCGTTTTCCATGACGATGGTGGTGCCGATCTCGCGATACTCTTCAGGCACATTCTCGATGTGATCGGTAAACACCAGGGATTCGTCACGCGGTCCGTAGAGCTGATTGCAATCAATGGGTACTTCAATGACGTCGCCAACCGATTTGCCTTCCAGCTCGGCGGTGACTTGAGGGGACAAGACCTCATTGGCCCCATGAACATAGCCCAAGGGGAACTCCACCGTGGTGAGAATGTTATTGGTCTTGCGGTCGATGATCTTGTAGGTCAGTTCGACATATTTGTTGTCTGCGATAGTCTTTTTCATGATTAACTGGAAAAGATGTTTAGAAGATGGATGCGCCGAAGATTTTTACTTCGCCCTTTTCGTAGCCCAAAACCAACCTGCCGAGCCACTCACCCTCTTTCTTGGTGCTCCTTTGTCGATAAAGCACTGTCACATGTTCGCCGCGGCGAATAATGCCCAGATAGTCCCTCTCTTCAGACAGGTTTCTAGTCAGCTCACTGTTTGCAAACTGCTTGCCGACTTCCACTTCATTGAGGCCGAGCAGCAGGTGGTAAGAGAAATTTCTGATGAATTTACCGTATTGGCCTTTATTGGAGTATTTGACAAGGTCATCCCACATGGGGTTAGCGATTGCCAGGATCTCTTCGTCAGTTTTGTCAATAATGTTCATCGAGCGTTTTCCATGGATAGGTGCATCTAGAGGGAGATTCAAATGCGCTATCACCGTAAGGGTTCTGTTCTGTATGTCAGATAAAAAAGACCAACACATAGTATGTTGGTCTTTTTAAAATGCAAATGGAAAGCTATGGCAGATTTCGGTTTGCAGGCTTACTCCTCGCCTTCACCCACCAAGTGGTAGCAAGGTGCTTTCTCCATGGTGTATTCGCCCGTTTTCGGATCACGATGCGATACTGTCAGTACGTGCCAGTTCTCGTCATCTAGCTTCAGTGCGTCACCACGGTAGTAGTAACCGGGCCAACGGGTCTCCTTGCGGAACAAGGTGTGCTGCATGACGCACTCGGACGTGCGGTGGCGGTGTTTCAACTCCCAGGCGCGCATCAACTCGTGAATATTCTCCGCAGCGACC
>JAKSCN010000212.1 GCA_022360595.1 Chromatiales bacterium | reverse complement strand
TAAGGTTTTGAAAGATGGCGATACCATCTCCCTGACCCAGTCCGCATTGGTGCTGGAGGAGATTATTGGCCAGTTTTTGTTTAGTACGGCCGAGGAGGGTGCTGTCGGTGAGTAATGCCTTGATGTCAAGAGTTCTATTTGCACTGCTTCTGTTGTTTGCAGCGACACAACCTGTGTGGGCGTTGAATGATGATCCGACCGAGCTGGTGCGACAAACCTCTGAGCAGGTGCTGCAAGAGGTGGCAAAAAATAAACAGGAGCTGACCGAGTCACCCGGTAAGATCTATCTGCTGGTGGACGATATTGTGCTGCCGCGTTTTGACTTTACCCGGATGTCCCGTTTGGTATTGGGTAAACACTGGAAGCGCGCCAGCACGGCCGAGCAAAGCGCTTTTGTGGAGCAGTTTCGTGAGTTGTTGGTGCGCACCTACGCGACCGCTTTGTTGAACTATTCGGGGCAAGAGATCAAGTACCTGCCAACCCGTATGGTTGATGGTGCTTCAGATGTCATGGTGAATACCGAAGTGCAGGAGGCGGGTGGTCCGAAGATACCGATCAATTATCGGCTCTACCGCACCGAAGATGGCTGGAAGGTCTATGATGTCGTGATTGACGGTGTCAGTCTGGTCTCCAACTATCGGAGCAGTTTCGCTTCTCAAGTGCGCCGCTACAAGCTAAAAGGGTTGATCGCCAAGCTTGAGGCGCGTAACAACAGAGATAAATAGGCGGGAATTGCTGATGGTTCAGCCGGAAATATCACCAGATCAGGATGGCTGTCGAGTCAGTGGTGATCTGGTGTTTGCCACGGTCACCCAACTGTTGGCAGTGGGCGAGAAGTGCATTCGCGATAGTGGAAAAAAGTCCCTGGTGTTCGATTGTGCGGCTGTCGGCCGGGCCGACAGCGCTGGTGTGGCGTTACTGCTGGAGTGGTTGGATCGTGCGCGGCAGCAGGGAGTGTGCCTGCAATTTCGCAATCTGCCCGACGGTCTGATGAGTATCGCCCAGCTCAGTAATGTCGATGGATTGCTGTTAGCTGATGGTAGTTGATTCCATTTTAGGGGATTTCTGCACTTTTCCGCTTCCGGTTTAAACCCATTTTTCTTATTATTAGCCGTCACGCCCGAGACAGGGCTATATCTTTTTGGGCCTGCGGGCTATTTCAGCGGTTATTTGATGGATAAACTGATTATCAGCGGTGGAACTCCCCTTTCGGGAGAAGTGCGTATTGCCGGCGCAAAAAATGCTGCCCTACCAATCCTTGCGGCCACGCTCTTGGCTGAGGGGAAAACGACTATAGGCAATGTGCCCCATCTGCACGATATCACCACTACCATGGGGTTGCTCGGGCGTATGGGAGTGACGCTGGTGATCGACGAGCGGATGCGCATCGAAGTGGACACCAGCACCATCAAAGATTTCTATGCTCCCTACGAGCTGGTAAAGACCATGCGCGCCTCGATCCTGGTGCTGGGACCGCTGTTGGCGCGCTTTGGCAAGGCGGAAGTTTCCCTGCCCGGTGGCTGCGCTATTGGCTCGCGTCCAGTGAACCTCCATATCGATGGTTTGCGCGCCATGGGGGCCGAGATCGAAGTCGAGAACGGCTATATCCAGGCCAAAGCGAATCGCCTGAAGGGCGCTCGGCTGGTGCTCGATATGGTTACGGTGACCGGCACTGAAAACCTGATGATGGCAGCGGCACTGGCCGACGGTGTCTCTGTTATCGAAAATGCCGCCCGTGAGCCTGAAGTGGTCGACCTGGCCAACTGCATAAACAAGATGGGCGGAAAAGTGAGCGGTGCAGGCACCGATACTATCACTATCGAAGGGGTTGAAACGCTCTACGGCACTGAGTACGACGTACTGCCGGATCGAATAGAAACGGGCACCTATCTGGTTGCGGCCGCCCTCTCTGGGGGGAAGATCAAAGTCCGAGATACCGCGCCGGCGCTGGTCGATGCAGTACTGCATAAGCTGCGTGAAGCGGGGGCCGATATCGAATGCGGCGAAGATTGGATTACTCTGGATATGAAGGGTAAGCGTCCGCAAGCGGTGAATGTCCATACCGCACCCTATCCGGCATTTCCCACGGATATGCAGGCCCAGTTTACCGCGCTGAATGCAGTGGCCGAGGGGGTGGGGACGATAACCGAAACGGTATTTGAGAACCGCTTCATGCACGTGCAAGAGATGCAGCGCATGGGGGCCGACATCAAGCTCGAAGGTAATACCGCCATCTGTGCGGGTGTGCAGCGCTTGACCGGTGCGCCGGTGATGGCGACAGACCTACGCGCTTCGGCCAGCCTGGTGCTGGTGGGGCTGGTGGCCGAGGGCGAGACAGTGGTTGATCGTATCTACCACATTGATCGCGGTTACGAGAATATCGAAGAGAAACTGGAAGGATTGGGTGCGCGCATCCGCCGTGTTCCTGAGTGAGGCAAAGATTTCGGAACCATTATGAAGTTCGACGCACCGATAACCATTGCCTTATCCAAAGGCAGGATTTTTAAGCAGACCCTGCCGTTGTTGGCCCATGCAGGAATTGAACCGGTGGATGACCCGGAGACCAGCCGTAAGCTGATTCTGGACACCAACCACCCCGATGTGAAGTTTGTCTTGATTCGCGCCACCGATGTGCCTACTTATGTCCAGTGGGGGGCGGCAGATATCGGCGTGGCAGGCAAAGATGTGCTGATGGAGCATGGTGGCGAAGGGTTGTATGAACCCCTTGATCTACAGATCGCCCGCTGCCGTATGATGGTTGCCGGTTTTGAAGGCGCTGATTTGAGTGCCAATCGACTGCGTATCGCCACCAAATATGTCAACTCGGCTCGCAACTACTTTGCCGCTAAAGGGCAGCAGGTAGAGGTGATCAAACTGTACGGCTCTATGGAGTTGGCGCCCTTGGTTGGACTCTCCGACCTGATTGTCGATCTGGTGGAGAGTGGCAATACCTTGAAAGCAAATGGCCTGGTGCCCCTGGAACATATGGCCGACATCAGTTCACGGCTGATCGTCAACAAGGCCGCCTGGAAGATGAAACATAGCACCGTGACACAGCTGCTCGACTCTCTCCGCGAAGCGGTGCAGCAGTAAGC
>JAKSCN010000018.1 GCA_022360595.1 Chromatiales bacterium | reverse complement strand
AGCTTCAAAAAATTTCGAGCCGCAAACCAAAATATTTGTTGCTTTTGTGGTTCCTCTGAGCTTGCGCAAGTGAGGTCAGAGGTAGAAGAAAACGAGCAATGGCGAGCTGCTAACGACCACCTCTTGTCAAAGGATGAGTATCCTTTCTTCGCTGTGCACCCGGAAAACCTGGTTCCACTATGCGAAACCTGCAACAGCAAGGCAAAACTCGCAAAAGACCTCCTGACCCTGAAGCGAAAGGATCATCCAGATGAGCGACGCCGCTGCTTTTTTCCATTTACCGAGAGTTGTCACCAGTATGTTGGCGTTGTTCTTGAGCGAGGCGATTTTGGGTTGCGTGCTCGCTTTGTTCAGAATCCTAATGGGCCAGAAATAGAAGAAAAGCTTGATACTTGGAACGATGTGTATCAGATACAAAGACGTATTGAGGGTAAATTTACCGACTTGACTGTCATTGTAGACAGTGATTTCCATGCGAATGACTACGCTGACTTTTTTCAGCGGATACATGATAGATCAGTCAGTTGTGAGCAGAACGTAAGAGCCGAGGGATGGGAGTTCTGGAAGTGTCGGCTATATCAGTGGTTGTCAAACGATGGTGAAGCGTTATTAGAAGAGCTTTGGTCAAGTATCGAAGACCGTAGATCTGATCCAGACGCCGCGGCAGTTTATGGAATCTAACGATTCGAAGAGAAGGGGTGAGGGAGAATCAAGAATGACTAACAAGACATGGGTCGTTAGAGCAGGCCGCGGGGCGGCTCGTATAGATGAGTTTCTTGAGAACGATTTGATTGGCGTTGGCTGGGATTTGTTGCCCGATCTCTCAGCACACAGCTCACGACAACAAATACTTGAGCTGGTTAAGGAGGCCTGGCCTGACTGGAAGCCTGGGAAGCAAACGGCGTCGGCTGGGCAGCTCTACCGTTTTGCTCATGAGATATCTGAGGGTGACCGTGTCTTAACCTACGATCCAAAACGTCGCGTTTATCCTGTCGCCAGTGTTATCAGCGGCTATCAGTACCAATCAAGAAAAATCGAAGGTTTCCCCCATATCAGGGCGGTTAAATGGATCGGCGAGGTAAGTCGAGATCTGTTGTCGACTTCGGCTAAAAATTCTCTCGGTGCAATATCGACGCTGTTCATGGTTCCCAATCATGTTGCCAAAGAGATTGAAGCCATATTAGCCGGCAAGAAGGTTCCGGGAGCTGATGGCGAATCCAGCGATGAGTCGGAAGAGGATCTTCTCGAGGATGTTGAAGACAAAGCATTGGAGTTTATAAAGGACCGCGTTTCACAGCTTGATTGGGAACAGATGCAAGAGTTGGTCGCCGGTATTCTTCGTGCCATGGGTTACAAGACTCGCGTATCTGCCGTTGGCCCTGATCGAGGAAAGGACATTGTTGCTTCACCAGATGGGTTTGGTTTTGAAAGCCCCAGGATAGCCGTCGAAGTCAAGCATCGAAGTGGTGCAATGGGATCTTCGGATATTCGAAGCTTTCTTGGTGGTCGTCATTCTGATGACAAGGGGCTGTACGTGAGCACCGGCGGATTCAGTAAAGACGCTTACTATGAAACGGAGCGGGCCAATATTCCGTTGACCCTCATGACTCTCGATGAGCTTGTCCAGGCGTTGCTTGAGCACTATGAGCAACTGGATATGGATACCAAACAGATGGTGCCATTGAAGAGGCTTTATTGGCCGATTTGATTTATTGCGAGGAGAAACACTCTAAAGGAGTAGGCACGGATGGCAGACCTGATTCCTTCATACAGTAGTTGTGCCAGGCGGATGCAATCCGGGGAGCGGCGCTTTGCTCGGCGCCTGGGATCTCATTTAGAAGATGATTATCTCTGTTGGTATGAAATTCCCGTCGGAAAACAACAGCGGTATTCGGATTTCATCATTCTTCACCCGGGGCGTGGTCTGTTGCTGCTTGAGGTTAAGGACTGGAAGCTTGACACAATTCAGAGTGTGGATAAGGTTTCTGCAACAATATTCACCTCGAATGGCCTAAAAACCGTTAGCAACCCCATCGAGCAGGTTCGGCAATGTTCATATCAGCTGGTTAACCAGTTGCAGAAAGATCCCCAGCTTTGCCACCAGTCAGGTAAGTACAAGGGGAACTTGGTATTTCCTTATGGTTTCGGGGTTGTGCTGAGCGGCATCACCCGGAAGCAATTTGATTCAACCAACCTGGGAGAAGTTATCCCGGCACACCAGACGATCTGCAAGGATGAGATGACTGAGAGTGTTGATCCCGAGGCGTTTCAGGAGCGCCTTTGGAATATGTTCAACTTTCAGTTTTCGACACCGTTGAGTCTTCCTCAGATCGATCGTATTCGCTGGCACCTGTTTCCCGAGGTGCGAGTCAATCCGCCAGGAGGGGATTTATTCGGCGGCGGCGAAGCGCACGAAGATGAATCCGACCTCGAGGTTGTCATTCCCGACATCATGCGCGTGATGGATAAGCAGCAAGAGCTGCTTGCGAAAAGCCTGGGCGAGGGGCATCGCGTCATTCATGGGGTTGCCGGTTCGGGCAAGACATTGATATTGGGGTATCGCTGCCTGCATTTGGCGAAGCTGCTCAATAAGCCCATTCTTGTACTTTGCTACAACATCACGCTGGCGGCGAAGCTCAGAGAGCTGATTGCAGACAAGGGCATTGGCGATAAGGTCAATGTCTACCACTTCCATGATTGGTGTGGGGAGCAGCTTCGGGCGTATCACGTGGATAAGCCCAAGGCGGGCAATAACTACTTTGATCATCTGGTGGAGACGGTGATCGGCGCTGTAGAGCAGGGCAAAATTCCTAAGGGCCAGTATGACGCGGTGATGATCGATGAGGGTCATGACTTCGAGCCAGATTGGCTGGAGTTGGTCGTTGGTATGGTAGACCCAGACACCGATTCACTGCTGCTGCTCTATGACGATGCGCAGTCTATCTATAACAAAAAGTCTCAACTCGACTTCAGTCTCTCAAGCGTTGGTATTCAGGCCCGAGGAAGGACCTCGGTATTGAAGATGAACTATCGCAATACCGATGAAATTCTGTGGTTTGCCTATAAGTTTGCGACACACTATCTCAAGGCAGACGACAAAGACGAAGATCATGTGCCGCTGGTTGAACCAGAGTCGGCTGGCCGACACGGCCCGCCGCCTGTGGTGAAGCTTTTTGATAGTCTTGAGCAGGAAGCGCGATACATTGCTTATTTGTTCAGGCGCCTTCACGAGGAAAAACAGGTTCCCTGGGGCGATATGTGCGTGTCGTATCGCAGTAACTGGATGGGAGAAAAGCTCAACGCGGCACTTCAGGCAGAGAACGTTCCGACCCAGTGGTTGGGGACGTCGAAGTCAAAGAAGCAGTTCAAGCCGTCGGAGCAAGCCATCAAGTTGATGACGATGCACAGCAGCAAAGGACTCGAGTTTCCAGTGGTTGCGGTTGCTGGCGTGGGATACATGCCTGTGGAGTCAGCAGATGAGGCAGCAGAGGCGAAGCTGCTCTATGTGGCGCTGACGCGTTCCACAGAAAAGCTGCTTGTTACTGGTCATCAGGAAACGCGATTTCTAGTAGAGCTACAAGCGGTCGACCAGGTTCCAGCGCGATCCTCGGTTACGTGATACGGTATTCACCAGCCATGGTAGGTTTTCATCAGGTCGAACAGTTTGTCGAGCTGCGAGTCATCCAGTCAATACGCCAGGTCGGATGTACTAGGAATGGGACCAAGAAGTCGCTTCACCAAACTGTCGCTATAAAATGAACAGATAGCGATAATGAACTGGGTTTGGCTTGGGGACATTGTGTCAATCTAAGCGCCAATGACTTCGAAGGCTGGCTTGAGTTGTTCTTTATCTGTGATTTCGTTAATGAAGGGCTCGGTGACTGAGAAGTTTTGGGGCCCTGCCAACTTTATGGCCTGTTTTCAGAAGTTGAGAAAGGTTGGTTCGTTCATATGAACTCCGCGTAAGTCTTGGTGGTAACGATCCCAGCGTTTTATCAGGGGGCAATAAGCAGACCAAGGGGATTCAATGTCCGAATAGGACAGCTGGCGAGCGTTGATATTCTAACCATCTCCAGGGGTAACCCATAACCTTTTGATGTGACATGAAACCTACTTTTCCATTGGCGAGCTTGTGGTGAGGGAGGTGCTGTCAGGGGGAACTGTATAAAAAAGAAAGCCCGCACTATCGATGATTGGGGGCAGAGTAAAAACTTCTGAACAGTAGCGCACAGATGAGAGTGTGAGTGCGCTACGATAAATAGAACCAAAGTAAACCTCTAATAGATAAGAACTGAATATAGATGATTATCCGCTGCACCCAGAAGCTCATTAAAGAGCTACGTATTACTCCTGAAGAGCCTGGCGTGCTGAGCGAGGTGGGAAGCTGGCACGCCAACCTACTGCGTATCGACAGGCGCAAGTGTGTGCTCTTTACCCATGACAAGACACTTTTCTCTCTCTTTGTGGCGGGGCTTAAGTGCCCCGATTTTGATGCTATGGATATGGTGTTCGGCCAGGCGCTGTTCCGTGCTTTGCGCCTGTTCGATTTTGAACAACTGCAGATTGAACGCATGCTTGATTTGAGTCGGTATATCACTTATGCCAAAACCAATAGTCGCAGTGTGTTGGGTTCAATGAATGATATGGCTTTTCATGTTGAGGATCAGATAGCCTGTGAAGGTGGACTGGATTACACGGATATTGATGAGCTGCGGGTACACATCAATAAGATACCCTTTAAAGCGATTGGTTATGAGTATCCCTGGAAAAGCCTTTATGCGTTGTTGAGTGAGAGAGGAAAACAACATTGAACCTTAGAAAGGAGGGGAGTCAGGAATCCAGTGTGGGCCTTGGATTCATACAGCCAGGCAAGCCAACGCTGAAATAGAGCAGTGGCGAAGCCACTACAATCATATTCGGCCACACAGTTCATTGAATTACCTGCCACCGGTTGCATTCGCAAAGCAGGCGGCATAAATTTATGCGAAATCTCATCAAGGCTGTGGTACTAAAGATGGGGAAAGGTCACCTCCCTTCAACCCGATCGGGTCTTGTGTGATATAGGCCCCGATATGGGGATCGTAGTAACGGTGGCGGTTGTAATGCAAGCCACTCTCTTCATCGTACTGCTGCCGCTTGGAAGCGGATCGTCTGTTCGATGTTGTCCGGGTTGTATTCCTTGATCATATTGCCCCACGGATCGTATTCGGCCTGCCAGATGACGTTGCCTCTCAGATCGGAGAGGGCGATCGGCGTGCCCAGATGGTCACAGTGGTAGTACTCCAGTTCGATGATGCGGGCATCGTCAGAGGCCTGCAGGCGCTGCTTGATGTCGCTGTCGATCTCGTCTTCACTGGGATGCAGAGAAGAGTGGTATTTTATCTAGGCGATTCGATAAGCCTTTGTCCAGTGATCTTTGTTTGTAGTATTTACTTTAAATTACATAGTCTATTGTTTGTCCTGATTCGATTAGTTTAATGTACTTTTTAATTAATCGGTTACGCTCTTCAAGAGTCAGGCATCGATAGGTTGATTGATGTTGTTGTACTACACAGCTATCTGGATTTTTTATTTTTTCTTTTAACTGCCCTAAAATTTTTTGCCCTTGTTTTGCAATAGAATATGCCAGCGCTTCAGTTGTTGCAGAACCAAGATAATAATTTGTTAATCTACCCAACAACTGTCTACTGTTATCTGTATCTATATCTCCCAGTAAAACTATAAGGCCACTCGTATCGATAGGTATAGAAGGGTCTTTAATAGAATTAAGTATCGCTGATTCTAGCGACAAATAGCCGTAGGTGATGACATTTTCATCATTAGTTTCAGAAAATGCATACGTAGAAATAAACAACATGAAAAACGCTGCTAATTTGATTTTCATGACTATTTCCTATTTATTTTGCAACTTTGATGGATTCATTGGGGTTGTTGTCTAAATACTTGTTCCAGTCTTGTATTGTTTTCCAGTCGGGCTGAGATGGACAACCATTTGAACAGGTTTTGGTATTTGGGCAATAGTGTGTTTGAAAAGTAGATCTATTGTACATTTTATTATTTGGATCTGGGGTCAAACTTCGACGAGTTGTATTTGTACCTTGTCTGTGTGCAGGAATGCCTGTAGAAGTGTAGTCGCCCGGAGGAATAGACCCAACTCCAGATTGTGAAATACATGCTAGAGACGGATTGTTTTGGCATTTGCCGCCTAATCCAGAGACCCAGTTAGATGAATTGTGCGTAGTTTGCCCTTGGCTATTTGTGCATTTCATTGTGCCTGCAGAAATACTGTACACACAATCAAGGCCGTTTGGATCAGTATATATAAGTGGGTTGCTCGCAGCATAAGCATAAAGGTTAACTCCACCTTGCAACCCAATGGGATCCTGTGTGATGTAAGTCCCTATATTGGGATCGTAGTAACGATGACGGTTGTAGTGCAAGCCGCTCTCCTCATCGTACTGCTGCCCCTGGAACCTTATGGACTGTTCGATATTGTCCGGGTTGTACTCCTCCAGGATATTACCCCAGGGATCGTATTCAGCCCGCCAAATCACTTTGCCCTCCAGGTCGGATAAAGCGATCGGTGTGCCCAGGTGGTCACAGTGATAGTATTCGAGTTTGATGATGCGGGCATCATCAGAAGCCTGAAGTCGCTGTTTGATCTCGGTGAAGGTATTGATGTCGATCTCACCCTCACCGCTGTGCAAATAGACTGAACGTTGAGGGTTGGGCATTTCGCGCAAAGCTTTGATGAGTGTGAGCATAAACTCATTGCAGGTCGCTTCGGGCAGTTGGTGCAGCTCGGCTTCGATCTGTGCCTGAAGGCCAGGGTCATCACCACTAACTACCTCGGCGTAGGTGCCCGCAATGGTGCGCCGTCCGGCCTTGCTGCGGCGAAAGCGCAGCAGAGGGATAAAACTACCGGGTTCGTAGACGGTGTTGAGCAGTTGCTCCTCGTCTTCCTCGCGCACCAGCCGGTCACCGTCCCAACCATAGTAGCGGGTGTAGCTCTCGTCCTCGCTGTCGGTGGTTTTAGCGAGCCGCCGCTCCAGCGGGTCATAACGGTAAGTGGTACGGCTCATCCGATCCGGCCTCTCGGGCTGGGGGCTGTGGGTGATGATTTCTGTCAGGCGATCCAGGGCGTCGTAGTGCAGTTGTTGGCGTGTGCCGTTGAGATGCAATGCTTCACGGCGGTTACCCCAGGCATCATGGCGGTAGTGCACCCCGGCGTTGTGGCCGATGCGGTTGTCGGCCCAGGCACCGATGCTCTTCGCGGTTTGACTCTCTTCGCGCAGATCCGGGGTGAGAAAATCGAAGGTGGTGCTGTGCAGGTTCTGCCGGACGCGGGTGGGCCAGTCCGGTTGTTCTGCCAGGGCTTGGGCTGAGGGCGGTTCGGGCAGGCGGTTACCTGCCGGGTCAAAGCGCCAGCCGTGGCTGGCCTGCTGAGCTTGCGGCTCACCCTGTTGTGATCGCTCCTGTCCTGTAAGTCGTCCATTACCATCATAGCCATAATGGAGAGT
>JAKSCN010000260.1 GCA_022360595.1 Chromatiales bacterium | reverse complement strand
GTATGATCCATCAAATAGAGCTTGGGATCACGCCCCTCTTCAAACACCTTCTCATAGTTGACCCGATACTGCTCAGCAACCCGTTTAATCATGCTGGTCGAGCCGGTCAAGCCAATGAGATTGTTATCAAAATAGCGGACATACTCTTTCATCAATTGAACCGTGTCACGCTCGGGATCGATAGAGATAAAGTAGGGCTGAATCAGCGCTGCCTTCTCTTTGCCCAAGCGCTCCAACGCTATGGACATCACTTGCAGAGATGTGGGGCAGATATCCGGGCAGGAGGTGTAACCAAACTGGATCAGCTGATACTTACCCAACATATCTTTCTCGGTGACCAGTCGACTATTCTGATCAACCAGCATGAACTTCCCTCTAATGGGCTTGTAGGCGGGAAATAGCTCCTCTTCCTTGGGCACCTCCTCGGCCACTTTCTCCACCTGGGGGTTCAAGCAGGCTTTAATTGTATTGGTGTTGTACTCCATTAGTTCAAAATAGAGTTCCGGCCCGGGAGTGAAACGAACACCAAAGGTATCCAGCTCCGCGGTGGGCACAGGCGTATCGGCATTGGCCAGCAGTGGCAACTCTTTGGCTTCGACATCAGCCTCCAGAATCAGACAGGCATACTCACCGTTGTGTAGCTTGGCCCGATTCTCCAACAACGTGGCGCCCGACACCTGCCGATGCTGCAACGACGTAATGGTATTACCTATTTTCAGTGCGTAAGCCTGTTCAAAATATTGCAGGGTATCGAAATAGGAGAGCCCAATCCCCCCCTTAAAGCCGCGATAGCCGTACTCGAAACGGCGATCCAGCTCAGCCATGCGCATCAGCAGTTTTTTCCTGTTGCGCTTGTACAGATGTGCGTGAGCAAGATCGGTGGCAGAGAGCTTACGCGCCATCTCATCAATTAGAATCAGCGCGTTACGGGTATCGAGCCAGAAGAAGGGATCGCGGTCCTGATCACTCCATCTCGCATCCAAGATCTTCAGCTCACTGTTATCGAGCAGTGTCTCTACCTGGGTAGAGGCCGGCAGACCCGCAACCGGTTCAATGAGAAAAGCCTCCAGCTCGGGACCAGCCCAGAACAGCAGATCCGCCTGTTGAATTGACTCTCGTTGGGCATCGGTCAACTGATAATTCAGAGGAGTCTGCCCCTGGGGAACCAACAACTCAGGCCCCTGCTCCAGCCCCTCCATAAGGCCGGCCAATATCGAGTGCAGCGGTTTAATACTGACAACAACCCGAAAATCTTCCTTTGCAACAGCGGTTGTTGAACCAGCCATCATCAGTAACAGCAATATCCAGAGAAGTGTTGGAAAAATTTTTCTCATTGTCAGTATCTACTCAAAGTGTCAGATCATTTCTGAAAAAGGGTTTGAAGATGCTCAATTGCCTGGTCAACCTGTTTGACGAAATCCGCCTCTTCCGGGCAGCGCTGCTTCTCATCGATAAATTTAAGATAGGACTTATTGGTCGCCTCTTCGTACACCTCACCCAACTGTCTGCGTTTTGGCAGCGTTCTGATCAGCGTGCCTTTAATACGTCTGGTCTCTGCATGGTATCCACAGTGCAGCGCCACGCCATTGAGATCACCCAAAGCCAATATCGACTGGTATTGCACATCGCTGATAGCCGATGCGGAACCCGCCACAATCAAAAGCGGCAGAGAGAGAAAAACATATGATCTGCGTTTAAACATCTATACCCCATATCATCGGTCAGGATCGAATAGCTGTCCCGGAAAAGGCTATCGAAATAGTCACAAACTGTAACTGCCTTACATCAAGTTCAATTCACCGCCAGAACCAAGCCGGTACAGACGCCTGCCACCATCAGCAGTTGCGTCTGCACAGTCTGCTTCAACAACCCATTCATCTCAGGACTGGGTTCCAATTTACAGAACCTGACGCAGGCACTGACCGCTATCGGCAGCGCCACTCCCCCCAATAGGGCCCAGTAGGGATAAGCGGCAGCCAACACAGCGCTCAATAACAGTAAAAAGGGCATCAGCATCAGCCCTGCATAAATTGAATACCTGGCCCCAGGTTGTAACAAAATCGCCAACGTACGGCGCCCTGCCCGGGTATCGCTCACCACATCACGCGTGTTGTTGACCAGCAACACGGCAGCAGCAGGCAGACCAACCAAAGCCCCCCACAACAGTAGCACCGCCCGATAACTGCCTGTCTGCAGATAATAGGTGCCTACCACAGCGCCCAATCCGAAAAACAGTACGACAACCAACTCGCCAAAAGGTGTCCGGGAAATCGGCCAGGGACCGCGCGAATAGGCGTAACCGGCCAGTAGCGAGCAGATACCCAGCAGTAATATGGGAAGTCCTCCCAACCAGACCAGATAGAGACCAATCACCCCGGCCAGGAGAAAAGCGAGATAGCCGGCTCGCATCACCTCGGCGGGTGTCGCCAAGCCACTGGCGGTTACCCGCGCTGGTCCAATGCGGGTCTCGTTGTCGGTGCCGTTCAGATAGTCGGCGGAATCATTGAACAGGTTGGTACCCGCCTGAATCGCCAGCGCGGCGAGTATGATCAACAGGGGCAGATGCCACTCGATGCCATCGGGTTGATCGACTGCTGCCAGCGCGGTCGCCAGCAGCACAGGTGAGACAGACAGCGCCAGGGTGCGTGGCCGTATCGCCATCAACCAGATCACAA
This sequence comes from Chromatiales bacterium, assembly GCA_022360595.1. Lineage (GTDB taxonomy): Bacteria > Pseudomonadota > Gammaproteobacteria > Chromatiales > Chromatiaceae > BM503. Next base: position 4,887 of record JAKSCN010000260.1, on the reverse strand, counting down.
GCGGTCGCTTCAGTGTTTCAGCCCCCATGCCTCGGTGTTTTACCCAACCATTAGTGACTAAGGCAAGTCACTACGGCGGAACAGCAGATAGCCGATAGCGGCACAGATAAACCCGACAGCTACCGGATAGACCAGGGCATAGACGATATAGCCGGTCTGTCCGAAGGCATCCAGAATCACATAGGCGGATGGGCCCAACAGCACCAACTGAGGGTCAAACAGCATCATGGTCGCGGTACGGAACACCTGCATTGGATTGGCCAGGGCGATCATGACGGCCGACTCGGCAGGCAGATGCTCCTGAATCATCACCCCCAACAGAATCAGATCAAGAAACAGCAGCAGCGTCAGCCAGACGACAAAGGCGGCCCCCTGGGCCACGTCGGAGCTGCGCGCCACGGTCGAGATCAGCATGCCAATACCAAGGAAACACCAGGCCAGCGCCATCAGCAGCGCTGAGTAGTAAAGCAGCAGATCCCAGGGAATCTCCCCGCCCTTGAAAACGCCCCAGATAGAGGCACCGACCAGTGCCAGAAAGACCGGCGCAAAAACCACGAAGAAGCGCCCTGTGATCTTGCCCCAGAACCAGGCCGACAGCGGTATTGGCAGCGAAAGCAGATACTCGAAAACACCCGCCTCCCGGTCACCGGCCACCGACCGCACGGTAGTGATCAGCACGAACACCGGCAGGATCGCCATCGCCAACTGAATGTAGGTCAACAGCAACCGCGACAGGCCGGTAAATCCCATAATGCGGGACTCGGCCAACCCATAGGCGAACAGCACCACAACCAGCCCACCAAACACCAGGGTGTAGACCATAAACCAGCGTGATCTGAGCGATTCAACAATATCAGTCAAGGCGGTCAGCCAAAGGTATTTCATACTGTCTAATAATCCTGCAATCAGTTATTCGGTTGTTTCACTTCCCGGCGTTTCGCCGCTTGCTCCCGGAGCTTGTCGACGAGATGGGTGGAGTGGGTGTTGAAACGTTCTTCAATATCAAAAATGTGCTGCTTCGCCGCGGCAAAATCGAGGCTATCCGAGGTGGCCTCCAACTGGGCACCCAGACCGTACTCCATCGGCGTAATCTGCCCCTGTACATAGTTGGCCTGTCTAGCGTCGATCCACTCACCGTTGCGATGCTCTGTCACCCAGATCTCCGTCTCGGGGTTATCCCGCCAGGGCTTATCCTCCAGCCAGAGCACGGCGCAACCGATATCATCGAACATCAGCACCTTGGTGTATTTACTCCCAATAGGCTGAAAACGCACCTGGGCTGAGTGCTGACGGTCACTCAACACCATGCGGCAACGCTCGCAAGCGTCACGATCCCACTTTACCTCAACGGCGCCGCTATTCTGCCGCTCGGAACAGGCGCCCAGCAGCACAATCAGCAGCAACGGGATAAGTCTCGACCAGGGCAGGTTCATCAGGCGACCCTCAATGTTCCAGCCCGGTGTCGTTCAGTTGAATATTGGCGAGTAACGCGGCATAGCGGGACAGCACCCCCAAAAACCGCAACCGATCCGGGCCGGAGATCTCACCCTGCCAAGTCAAGCCATCATCTGAGGCGAAGCCCCATTCACCGATGGTTTTGGCAAAGGCGTCCTCTTGGCGGATCAGACCTACCCTACAGCTCAGTCGACTGGATATATCGACAAGCTCGGCCACACGGTCATCCAGCACCACCTCACCCTGATCCATCTCAACCACGCGGTTGACCAGCGCCGCCACCTCATCCAAACGATGGCTGGAGATAATCATCGCCGCTTCATCTTTCTTTTTCGCCAACAGATCGAAAAAGATGTGGCGTGCTTCCGGGTCCAGGTTAGCCGCGGGTTCATCCAACACCAGCAGTTCACTATCACGCCCCAGGGCGATGGCGATCAGCAGCTTCTGCTTCTGCCCCCCTGATAGTTTGACGAACGGCTGGTGCATAAAGCGCCCGACATCAAGCCCCAGATCATTGGCCACGCTCACCATGCGCTCGGTATCGGAGTTGCAGACTGTCGCGGCAAAGCGTATTAGCTGCCCGACCGGCATTTTCAGCGGGGGCGGCAACTGAGGAACGAAACCGACCTTGGCCAGCACAGTCTGGCGGTTGGTGCGTGGTTCCATACCGTCGATCACAACCCGCCCGTCATGGGTATACTCACCCAGCAGGCAGCGAATCAGTGTTGTTTTACCCGCCCCATTAGAGCCTACCAACGCCACGCGATGGCCACGCTCTATTGTCAAATCTATCCCTTTCAACACCTCGTGCCGACGGAATTTTTTGACTACATTCTGAAACTCGATCATCCAGAAACCTTAATAAATCAACAGGAAATACCGATCATCAAATCAGTGTGAAAACGTTTTGCTATTCTACTGCCCTGCTCAACAATCCGATACATTGACCAGGGCAGCTTACGTCACTTACAGGTGTTTGCCGAGTCCTTTCAGTTCAAATTTCAAACTGTCCGTTGGACAAATATCGATACACATACCACAACGGGTGCAATCGGCGCTGATATCCACATCCACGTCCTGGGCGCGCCCTTTGATGGTTACATCCAATACATGGGGAACCAGACAGACCGCGCGGCAATCGCCCTCGTGGTGACAATCTTTAATGTTGTACTTCACCCGTAGCGGTGAAACCGAGCCAACCACCCCGTAAGTGATACCAATAGGACAGACGTAGCGACACCAGGCCCGGCGCGAATAAAACACTTCAAACAGCAGCACCAGCCCCACCCAAACCAGGGCGACTCCCGGGCCGTAGATCAACGCCCGGCTGACAATACCCGTGACTGAGATTGTCTCAAAGACGGTGTAACCAGAGACCAGCGCCAACAGCGCGAAAATCACATAGAAAACTGAGCGGACCCGGCGATCGAAAGGGTGATTTTTAATCAGCTTCTTCTCTACCAGTTTGACATGAATCTTCTCTGCCAACTCAGAGAGCAGATGGTAGGGGCAGACCCAGGAGCAGAAGGTGCGTCCTCCCAGCAATACCCACAGAATAAACACCGTCACCGTGCCGATGACCAAATTGAGCACCATGTGTTTAAAGGCCAACGTCACCTGCAGGGCTGAGTTCAAATCGGCCATATGGAAACCGACAAAGCGCGAAGCGGTCAGCGCCCCTTCCAGAATTTGGACATCAAAGTAGTAAGAGACCACAAACAGCAGGTTAATCGCGATCAAGGTCGCCCAGCGTCGATTACGCCATTTGGTTGAAGCCGGGCCATGCTCCTCCTTGAGCTGCGCAAAGACCTCTTTCGACATTGGGTTCTGCCGTTTGTGCAGATGCACCTCTTTAACCTCAACACTCATCGTCTCCTTACTGTGACGAGTCGGTGCGGAACCAAAAAGTTGTTTTAACGATTCGATGATATAGCTCATAACAACCTCACGCCATATCCGTAAATTTTTCAATGTTGATCACAATCGCGGGCGGCTCGGGCGGACAGATCATCTCGCACACACCACAACCGACACACCCCTCTTTAATCACCGGAATCATCGCACCAACAGGCGAATCCGGGACGGGTTCCAGCGCAATCGCATGTTGGGGAGGACATTGATTCTGATCACCTGAGGGTGGTTTGCCTTCAGCACATTGGGCAATACGGATCTCGATTGGACACTGTCTTACACAGAGATCACAGAGTTCCAAATCATAAGGGTGTTCAGAGACCGAAATAGGATTCCAGCGGTCGATCTCGTCATAGCGCAGCTTGCCTTTGTAGTCCGGACCACGCGCCAGCCCCTTGAACCCTTCACCTTGAATTGCAAGGCAGGCCTTTGGGCGGGAGAGTTCCGCAAACCCCATTCTGGAATCGGCGGGATAGTTCAGATCATGGGTCAACGCCCCTGTTGGGCAGGCCAGTACACACTGCAAACCATCACAGGAGAAATCACACGCCTGCTCACGTGCATCGATATACGGCGTGCCAATCCCAACGCCATTCATTATATCTTCCAGTACAATCGCTTCCACCGGGCAGACCTGCACACACTGCCCGCACTTGATACAGGAGGCCAAAAACTCCTGCTCATCATGGGGTGTTTTCAGTGCACCAGGTGGTCGCAAACGCAACACATCACCTCGCAGTGCTGGAACCAACCCTAGCAGTGAAAAACCGGTCACGCCAACCGCCATCGCAGCGGTGCGCAAAAATTGTCTGCGCTCCTGCTCGCGTTTGCGGCCAGCCGATTTTGTTTTTTTCACTTTACCGACAGTCTTGTCGCTCATCTGTTACCTCTAGCTCTATCCTGCCGATCAATTCTTTAACGATTCCTGAAGCGCTTTCAGCGCATCGAAAGAACCGGCCCCTTCAGTGCCAGATTGATCAGCTTGTGGCTGCTCCTCAGTGCCAGATCCTTCCAGCTCGCTATTATTCTTGACCCCGGATTCACGCGTTACATTGGCAACCATCAGTGGTTTCTTGTCACGCACCAACATATTGGGGTCGGAAAATGGCGCCAGGCGTTCCAGGAAGTCGAGCACTTCCAGCACTGGCGAGCCTTTAAAAAATCGGGCGGCAGGCACATCCATCCAGATGCGGTCAGCATAGCTGTAGAGTTCGTAGGGACTGTCACCGACCATATCGCCATCCTGGTCAAAGCCTTCAAAATCGTCCCAGTAGTTCCCTTCCCAGACATTTCTGTTGGCCGTCTTGCCGCCGCTCACTACGACTTGGGTTATATTGCCCTGCAGTGAATTGCCTTTCAGGATGTTACCGGTCCAGTCATTCAGAAAGAGAATACCAACACAGCTATAAGCAATCAGGTTGTCAAAAATACGATTCGTGGTGTCGGGCTGGAAGGGAGAGACATCCAGATAGAGGCCCGTGGCGCAATAGAGCACTTGGTTTCCACTCACCTCCACATCGG
>JAKSCN010000251.1 GCA_022360595.1 Chromatiales bacterium | reverse complement strand
GAATCAGTTGAACAGAAGCTCGATCTCAATAACCCCGACTGGCGTTATTAATACCGGCTAAAAACAGCACAACACTTTAAAGCGAGACAATAATGGGAAAGCGAAATAACCTATCACAATCGATTGCCGAAACCCTGCAGCAGAGCGGCCTCTCCTACGCCGACAAAGTGGCCCTCGGCCTGATCATGGGTGCCGAGCGGCTCGCCCTCGCCCTGATCAAACTGGGCCTGCTCATCGCCTTGGGGATAACAGCGGCGGAGCTGATCAGCGTTAACTACTAATGCCACGGCAAAGCGCAGAACAAACAGCGCCACAGCAACGGGTTACCCTTAACCCGTTGCTATACCAAAAATGGCGAAGAGATTGCTGCAATAGGTTCACCCTATGTTGATCTTAAACACATTGCACCAGCCTATTGCTCTCTTCACCGCTATCGCATAAACCCTTCTCCATGTTAAAAGGACAGTTATGGGATAACACTGAAAACAAACCCGTTTAATACGCCAGGCACATTGGCACTTGCCCTACTTCACATCCACCTGCAGCGGCTCGCGCTGCCACCAACCGCAAGCCGTCTCATAGTGCCTGGCGAAATCATCCAAAAAGAACTCTGCCTTGGGCAGCTTGGTGCCGATGTAATCCTTCACCTGAATCACCAGGGTGAAGTGCCGTTTCATCTGCTCCAGCATCTCCTCAAGATCCTGCGCGGGAACATGCGTGCCCTCGTTATCGTAAGAGGTACGAAAATGGGTGGAGACCACCGGCTCATCATCAAAACGGTAGGCGACACTCGCCCCGGATGTGCCCACATAATCCTGCCAACGGAAGAAGAGATCGCGACTGCCGTTCGAGTGGCACTCCAGCACAAGCGTCGGCATCGAACCCCACTTAGACTTCCCGGTAATCGCCTCCTTGGAGAGCCTCCCCACCTTCACACCCTTCTCCTTATCAACAGTCACACTGCTGCTCCAGGCAAAGGCGGAACCGGTGAAAAAAAGCGCGAAAACACCGAAGACAATCCTCTTCATACTTCTTCCTCAAACCTGGTGTTGACACAACACCAGTACAACCTGACAGCAATACTCAGCTACGGCCTAACACAAACTTAATCATCACCTGGACCAGTGACAAGAACGACACAGATGGAAAAGCGGTGCGATCGGCTAACATAAACATCCTACAGAAGCCCAACCAACCGGCCTCAGCCAAAACACCCATGAAACGAGCGTCAAAATACCGTGCCTCGATCACAATTTCTTTGATAACCTTCACACATTTCTGGAATACTACTCTCGACAAAAGCATGGAGTGTCATATGCCATGTAGAGATGGTACGCCACACAAACCAACAGCCTCCACAACGCGCCAAGATGTGGTACCTTAACTACTTGGCACGCAACAATATAAATAAAGGACGCCTGAGATTAACTGAATGAAGTGATCAGAGCCTCCTTAAAGCGGCAATGCCACAGGAGGGTAAGATGGAGATCACATACAAATGGACCAAGGAACGCTTTCTCGAAGCTAGCAAGGCGAACTACGACATCAAACTCAGCGAGCCAAAATTCCGGCTGCTCGGCTATGCCGGGTTGGCCGCCATGCTGTTAGGTATCTATCTCGCTTACACCACAGGCCTCTACACAACACTGAACGCCGCCACGGCGCTGACCCTCTACTGGTACACTCTCAGGTGGCCACTCTACCGGCTACAACTGGCGAGCCGGTTCAAAAAATACGCAAGCAGAAACCACACTGTTTCATGGGCTATCGATAAAGAGACCTTCACCATCAACACAGACACCGGCCGCGACCACTACAACTGGCGCGCCGTAACAGACCTGGTGGAGACCACAAACGGCTTTCTCGTGCGCCAATACCCCGTCTTCTATTGGCTTCCCAAAGAGTGCTTCCAATCCGGCAGCGATATCGCATGGTTCAGAGACAACATAGTCAGCCAAATCAACCAAAGAAAAAGCACACCCTAACCCGGCCAACGCCACCTGTGAAAACAGACAAAAAATAAACCCAACGCACTGTTCAACTTAACAAGAAATACAAAACCATGTTTAAACTGATTAAAGGAATAATCCAACTCACCCGCAACCCACCCGACCCCAACTGGCATGTCGAACGACAAGCCAGACCCAGTAAAAGCCACCCCCTGGGCGGCTTCTGGAAAACCAACCCAAACCACGATCACGGCCTGGCCATTGGCCGGGCAAAAGATGGCCTCTACTTCATCTCCTTCTGCGGCCCGGGCGGCTGCTTCGAAAAAGGCACCTACCGCCCCAACAGCCCCATTGAAGGCGACCCCGACTACCGGGTGATCGATAACAACACCCTTGAGGTAAGAGGTAAGAAAGGGTTTAGCCGGTATGTGCGGGTTAAGTCGCGGGTGAGTAGTGAATTAAGTTTCAGAGAAGCGGTGGATTGTTGATTATGAATCATTCTGTTGCAGCAATGGTGATGTTATCAAACAGATTATCACGAAAAAAGCCAGCATCAGTACTTAGTATGATGTAGATCACATAAAGGAGAATAGAATTACAGTCTAATAATAGCGACTTAATTCAGCAGTTTTCACATATTCAAGGAATAATTCATCTCAGCAGGAGGCTGATTTCCCTTCTTCCCAAAACAACAATCTATTTCTTTTAAAGCCTCACAGAGACTGAGTGGCAATGGTATTGCGCCGTCAATGTAGAACTAATATTTGTGCCAAAACAGAGCAAAATTATTTGGCAACATTAGGGAAACAGATTACAGGAAATGTATAAAAACCAGACCTGATCCGGTCATGTTTAACCTAAAGAAATATGACCTGATCGGTCATAACTCTGAAGTCTTATATTAGTCATACGTTAATCAAAGCTTTCTTATAAGATCTCAATATTAAAATATGGATTGAATGCTAAAAGGAGATATTGAAGCATGCATATTAGGAATTTACGATTAGAGAAAATCGCCGTAGGTATTTTACTGGCAGCAACAGGAGGAATAGCACAAGCAGTAGATCCATCAGATCCATTGTATCAAGACACACCAATTCCCCCACTTCAATTTTTATATCCGAATCAATACCAATGGGGCCTGCGAGCACTTAACTTGGAACAAGTCTGGGATTACAGCCGAGGACATTCTTATCTGGCTTCAGTGGATACAGGAGTTCAAACTAATCACCCAGATTTACAAAACAATTTCCGTCCTCAATTTTCGCAGTTTCAAGTAATAACTGCAATTCCGTTACGCAGCAAGCAAGTCCACTCGCTGCCCCTTAAATAATTCATTGGGTGATCGGCAGCCTCTTGTCTTTCTGGGGCGATTGTTGAGCCGATCCATTACCGCTTGTATCTCATCATCCGTGACTTTGTTAAAGTCGGTTCCCTTGGGAAAATACTGTCGAATGAGCCCGTTAGTATTTTCGTTGGTACCGCGCTCCCATGAGGCATACGGGTGAGCGAAGTAGACAGCAGCGTCCAGCCCTCTGGCAATTTTCTCATGTTCAGAAAATTCCAAACCATTATCGAAGGTGATGGTTTTGACTTTGGATTTCAGCTCTTTCATACCAGCTAGGGCGGCCTCTGAAAGCAAGTCAGCCCGTTTTCCAGTTAGCCGAACAATCACCGTATATAGCGTCTTGCGCTCCACCATCGTCAACAGAGCGCTCTTGTGCCCCTTGCCCATAATGGTATCGCCCTCCCAGTCCCCGATACGACTACGACGTTCAACAATGGCGGGGCGTTCATCAATATCCACACGGTTTTTGATCTTCCCCCGCCGGTCATAGTGGCCATAGCGTTTACGGTACGGCTTCGACGCCACCCTCAGATGCGTGTAAAGATTGCCACCCGCGGCCTTGTCGGCGTAGATCAGCTGATAAATCGTCTCATGGTGCACGGACAGCTTCTTGTGCCTCCCCAGATAATCCACCACCTGCTGAGGACTCAAGTCCTGTCGTATCAGCTTCTCTATCCAGTGGCGTACCTCGTGCGTAATCTTGATTGCCTTATGCGCCGTAGCTTTGCGGTTATCACTGAGCCGTTGTGCCTGTGCAGGCCGATACCCTCTCAACCCCCGGTTACGGCGCAGCTCGCGGCTGATGGTCGAAGGGGATCGCCCCAACAGTGCCGCTATCTCCTTCTGGGTGTGCCCGGCTTTCAATAATACGTAAATCTGGTATCTTTCTTCTTCGGTCAGCTGGTGGTAACTCATCAGTGCTTTATCTCTTGGTCGGGAGAAGCGCTGACTCTACCAGCTGGCCTCTCTCTTACCAATTGCACTTATTATCCGAAACCGCG
>JAKSCN010000173.1 GCA_022360595.1 Chromatiales bacterium | reverse complement strand
TAAACCGCTCTCCGACACGCTGGAGATCGAGTGGGGAACGGAAGATGCGCAGCCCAAGCTGTTCCCACCGCGTGAGAATGTCCCGTTTGTGGTGGTTGAGCGGCTGGAGCGGACCCCGCGTATTGTTGAGTTGCGCCTGCGTCCGCTGGGTAAAGTATTGCGCTACTGGCCGGGGCAGTATGTGATTGTCGGCAGCGAACAGGATGGCGCCACGCCGCGTGCTTACTCTATCGCCAACAGCCCACGCGCTGATGGCGAGATTTCCCTGCAGATTGCCCATGTCGAAGATGGCCAAACCAGCAGTTGGATTCACGCCAAGGTGCAGGTGGGTGACACCATTCGTCTCTCCGGTCCCTACGGCACCTTTATCGGTGATCCCAGTGCGGAGACTCCGGTGCTCTGTCTTGCCGCGGGCACCGGCTTGGCGCCGATCATGGCGTTGGCCGAAGCGGCATTGAGCCGTGGCTTTAAATTTCCCGTTACGCTGCTATTCTCAGCGCGTACCTCTAACGATGCCTATGACGCAGGTCGCCTTACCCTGTGGCAGGCGAAATACAGAAACTTTAAATTTCTGAAGACGCTGACCCGCGAAGAGGGCGCCGAACTGCAAGGCCGTATTCCCGATATTCTGCCCGAGCGTTTCAGTGATCTCTCAGAATACAGCGTATTTGTCGCGGGTAGTCCTGAGTTTGTCGATGCCTGTGTCGAGGTGGTGAAAAAGCTCGGTGCCAAAGAGCATCTGATCCACACCGAAGGTTTCTTCGAGCAGCAGTCGCCGGAAGTGCCGGATGAGCGGCGCTTGATGAGCAACTGACTATACGCCTAATAAAAAGATTAACCACTCAGGCGTTATGTCGCCCATCTTAGGATGGGGGGCATAACGTTCTTTTTATTTGGGCCTAAAATTCAAACCGCTGGGCAAAACGCGCATCCATCGGTTTAAATGGCCCGGTCTGATCTTCACAGACATCGATAATGTGCTGTTCGGCGATGGGGGCAATAGAGCGGTAGATGGTGGCGCAGGTGTTATAGGCCTGGGTGCCAACCCAGTTCTCGGGTAACAGTGTAGTTGGGAGCAGGGGATCGCGCAGTAGAATACGACGGTACTCGTGAATCAACATACTGCGGATAATAAAGCAGTGTTCAGGGTTGGCGCTCTCCAGCTCCCCGGCTGACGATTCAAGGCAGGTAGTGATGCGTTGAAAGCGCTTGATGAAGGCTTGGTACTCCTTCTCCAAGTCATTCAGTTTAAAGCACTGGCGCACCATCTCGTGGGAGGAGAGCCCGTGCTCCTGATCAAAGTTGCGGGCGCGCATCACCACAATCTTATCTTTGATCTTCAGCTCTTCGCACATATCCCAAATAGGGTTGAGTACCGCTGAAGGGTGACCGTAGACATTGGGTGCGATCATCCCAAAGCCGAGCCAGCTTAAACGCTTGCGCAGCTCAGCCCGCAGCTCCGGTGAGATGCCGGCGGTGCCGGTAAAGACCAGACACCACTCGTTGTCCCAGGGCTTTTGGGGAAAGTAGTAGATGCGCTTGTCGGCCTGCTTGACACTGGCTGCCGCCTGAGAGGTGAGCCGGTAGTAGCTGCGACGGCCAACTTTCTCGTAGCTGAGCCAGTCATCCTGAGTGAGGCGATAGACTGAAGTGCGCACCAGACGCTCATTAATGCCGAAAGGGGCGAGCAGATCGATAAGGCTGCCGAGCCAGATCACCCCCCCGTGGGGTTCAATCGTGTCACCAAACAGGGTAATGATAAATTTTGGCGCACGGCTGGGCGGCTGTTTACGCACAGCATTGATAATCGAACGGCTACAGGCCTTGAACTCAGATCTATTCACTATCGCAGTTTATTGAGAAAACAGAACGGCTATTCTAACAATGCGTCAGTCGTAAAGTCATGGTGAGGTTTACGGTAAGTGATAGGTTTAATCTTTCTCGACTTGATAGATCAGATCCATGCTCTGCTGTGCACCCGATGCTGCTTCGACACTTAGCCTTTTAGTAAGACGGTAGCGCAGTTTAAAAGCGGTAGTAGAGTCGAACAGCCCAACACCGTAGCTGATATAGAGATCGGGTGACAGGTATTTACCCAGCACCACAGCGCTCTCTTCCAAAGTGCTGCCCTCTTGTATGTTGAGGCTATCGACACCGATGCCGGAGGCGATGCCGTCCAGCAGGGCCTGGCTCTTCTCCAACCCCTTGGAGAGGGCTGCCTGGCGCAGTAGAGCGCTCTTGGCCGGGCCCTCCTCTTGCAGGCTGCGCCCCGACACCAGATAAGAGAGTGCTTGCTCTTCCGGCAGCAGCGGATCGCTGCTGATGGTGATAGTGGGGCTGCGCAGGGTGCCGTTGATATTGAGAATGGCGGTGACCGTGTCGTCGATAGAGCGGCGTGTCGCCTTCAGGTCGATGCCCGGGTTCTCCAGTGGGCCGGTAAAGATAAATTTGCCTCGCTCCATGGTGAGATCCTGCCCGTAGGCTTTGTAGCGCCCCTCATGCAGAGACAGCTCGCCGTGACCGCTGTTCTTCCCCTCAGTGCTGGTCAGGGCCAGTTCGCCCCGAATCCGGGTCTTCATGCCGAAGCCCTGGAATGAGACTGCCTCGCCGAGCTTCAGATCGATATTGGCATCGACTGAGAGCGGTGGGGTGTCTGGTTCTGATTGGGGTTGATTGACGATGATCTCATCATCAGAAACGGCGACGCTGCCGGCCGGTATCTCTTTAATCTTAATATCGAGCTTGGGTATCTCAACACTGCCTCGTGCCTGCAATCGCTGCTCTTTAAACGTGATGTTCAGATCCGGTGAGATATGAGCGATACTCTCGGGCAGTTGTACGACCAGAAAGTCTTTGCCTTTGATTGCAATCTCGGCCGGCAACCCCTGCTCCGGATCGAGCAGCACCTCACCGCTGATCGAAAGCTCCCCCTCGCCAGACTTCATGGCAGCCTCTATCCGGGCGTTATTCAGATCGTCGCTGGTGACGGTCAGGTTGATATCGGTGAACTCAACACCCAGATCCGGAATGGCAGTGGTGGCATTAGTGAGTGCAACTTCCCCCTCAATTTTGGGAGCCGCTTGGGTGCCTGCCAGGGTCACATCGCCGGTCAGTTCGCCGTCCAGATTGACCAGATCGGGGATCAGGATGCGCAGCGGTTCCAGGTCGGGTAGCTGGAAGTTGTAGTGCCCGCTCAGCCGGGTGGTTTCCGGGCTTTCACCTTGGATGATCTCAGCGTTGCCTTTCAAGGTGCCGGTGTCACCGATATTGAGGCTCAGCTCTGACTGAACGGTTGATTGGTCAAAGGTCGCTTTCACCACACCCTGATGGAGTTTCAGCTCAAGTTTCTCCGGCTCTTCCAGGGCCATGCTGACGGCACCGCTATCCAGCAACAGTTCGGCACTGCCTTGAAGCTGTTCGCCTGCCTGCTCCAGCGTGAGTGTGGCATCGATGGCGCCCGCTATCTCGGCCTCCTCGGGCAGCCAGCGGGAGAGCAAGGTGAGTGGCAGTTGGGTGATGGCGCTGTCGATCAGAGTCCGCTCAGGCTGCCAGCTTACGGATGAGCAGACTTGAGCACTGCTTTGAGTGAGGCAGAGTCTGTCCAGCACAAACTGCTGCTCTCCCGCCTTAAGAT
>JAKSCN010000305.1 GCA_022360595.1 Chromatiales bacterium | reverse complement strand
TCTCTCGGGACCCGCGGGTGGCGTAGTCGGCATGGTACGCACAGCAGAGGCGGCCGGTTTCCATCAGGTGATCGGCTTTGACATGGGCGGCACCTCCACCGATGTCAGCCACTATGCCGGGGAGTATGAGCGCACCTTCGAGACCGAGGTGGCAGGTGTACGGTTGCGCGCACCGATGATGCTGATCCACACGGTCGCCGCAGGCGGCGGTTCGATACTGCAGTTTGATGGCGCCCGCTACCGGGTAGGGCCGGATTCCGCCGGCGCAAACCCCGGGCCCGCCTGTTACTGCAATGGTGGACCGCTGACCGTCACCGATTGCAATGTCATGCTGGGCAAACTCCAGCCGGACCATTTCCCCCACGTGTTTGGTGAAACGGCCGATCAACCGCTGGATGCGGAGGTGGTGAGGCGGAAGTTTGCGGCACTGGCCGCTGAGATTACCGAGCAGAGCGGCGACAAGCGCACACCCGAGCAGGTGGCGGTGGGGTTTCTCTCCATTGCGGTGGAGAATATGGCCAACGCCATTAAGCGTATCTCCGTACAGCGGGGTTACGATGTGTCGGAATACACCCTCAACTGCTTCGGGGGCGCTGCCGGTCAGCACGCCTGCCTGGTGGCCGATTCACTGGCCATCAAACGGGTACTGCTACATCCCCATGCCGGGGTGCTCTCCGCTTTCGGGATGGGGCTGGCGGATTTACGTTTGATGAAGCAGCAGGCTATCGAAGCACAGCTCGATAACGATTTAATGCCAAGGCTTTCCGCTGAACTCGATCGCCTGGCACAGCAAGGCCGGAAAGAGATGGAAACACAGGGTGTGGAGACGGCACGCATCAGCACCCTCTATCGGCTGCATTTGCGCTACCAAGGCTCGGACACCGCGCTGCAGGTTGATCATGGCAATCTTAAAACAGTAATTGGGGCGTTCGAGCGAGCTCATAAACAGCGCTTCGGTTTTCTCTCACCCGAGAAGCCGCTGATCGTAGAATCAATAGCGGTGGAAGTGATCGGTGCAGGCGATCCCCCAGCCCTATCCGGCAAGCAAAATACCGTTACCGAACTCCCGGAGCCGCTGGCTCTATACGATACGGTAATGGGAGGCGCGCTACACAAAACTCCCTTCTACCATCGCGATAATCTACCGGCAGGCAGACTGCTCCCCGGGCCTTTGGTGATTATCGAGGCAACCGGCACCATCGTGGTGGAACCGGGTTGGCAGGCGAAAGTGACCACCAGTAACGACATCATCCTGGAACGCTATCTGCCATTGCCGGAGCGCGTCGCCATCGGCACCCAGGTCGATCCGGTGATGCTGGAGATATTCAACAATCTCTTCATGTCCATTGCCGAGCAGATGGGCACGGTGTTGGAGAACACCGCCTCTTCGGTCAATATCAAAGAGCGGCTCGACTTCTCTTGCGCCGTGTTCGATAACAACGGAGACCTGATCGCCAACGCCCCCCATATGCCGGTGCATCTCGGCTCCATGAGCGAGAGTATCAAGACGGTCATCCGTGAACACGGCGGCACCATGCAACTCGGAGATGCCTACATCCTGAATGCACCCTATAACGGCGGTACCCATCTCCCCGATGTAACCATTATCAACCCGGTATTTAACGCCGAGGGTGATGA
>JAKSCN010000254.1 GCA_022360595.1 Chromatiales bacterium | reverse complement strand
TTTTGTAGACATTAGTCCAGTCACGTCGCACCCCGAGAGCACTACTGCCGCCAGCAGCACGATAGAAAGTGCCACTTTGCGCCCTACTCTCACTGTTCCTACTTGTCCGATGCCGGTATTCATCACTTTACTCGCTGTTCCAGAGATCACTTTATCTTTCTAGCAAGATAATAATATCTAATTATCTTTCTTGCAAGACATCTTTCTCGGGTTTACTATTACCCAAAAACGACGAGGAAAATTTATCGATCCGATTAGTACAATCCCTGCCCAACGGTTGCGACTGAAGTCGCTTCTGAGCCAGGGAAGAGCAAGCCCGGGTCATAAATTTGAGGAATAACCGAATGAACAACCGAATTACCGCTGACGAATTGATGCAACGAGGACGAGAACACTGGGATACCGGCTACGAGCACGTCAGTGAGTTTGCCGTCTACCTCAGTCGAGTTCATGAGCTGAGTTTTATGCGATCAGAAAAGGTAATGGATACCTTCGGCCTCAGCTCAACCGAGTTTGACGTACTTGCCTCTCTGCGATGCTCAGCCCCACCCCATATCATGACGCCTACAGAGCTACAGCGCTCGATGCTAATCACCTCCGGCGGACTGACCAAGCTACTCTATCAACTGGAAGAGCGCGACCTGATCAGCCGCTCAGTTCAAGAGAAAGACAAACGCAGCAAGTTGGTTCATTTAACCGCTGAAGGAAAAGGCATCATCGAAAAATCGATGATGGCTCTCCTCACCGACGAGGATGAGTGGCTCAAAACAGTATTGAACGACAAAGAGCTAAAGCAACTCATCAAGCTATTAAGAAAACTAAATACCGCGCTGGAAGATCAACTAATGAAAAAATAGGCCCAGCGGCAATCCCTCATTCTCAGATAAGAAGCGATAAAAACCTGAAAGCAGTAACGAAAGCTATTGCGCATCCAATTGCTATAGAATCATGGTTATCTGATATAAGAAAAGATTACGCTTCAAAAATAATTGTACATACAACTAACATGCGCTATCGTAACCCGCATGTTTGAGGAATGCCTGTATTTCAATAGCAATGCTTTGGCCCGCACGGTAAGCCGTATCTGGACCGAAGCCTATCGCCAGTTTGATTTATCGCCACCGCACGCGTTTCTGTTACGCGTCGTTCTTGCCAAACCAGGTTTGCTTCCTCGCGAACTGGCCGAAGAACTCAGTCTATCGCGCTCAACAGTGACGCGTTTTCTGGATAGCCTCGAAAAACGCGATCTATTGATACGCAGGCCAACCGGAAAAGATGGTAGAGAGCTACAGGTTTACCCAACAAAAGCCGCCAAAGCAATGCATCAAGCGTTAGATGATACCGGGGGAAGACTTACAAAGCTTATGGGTGAAATCATCGGCAAGAACGATGTTTCAACAACGGTAGCTAAGCTCCGGGAGATACAAAAGTCTTTAGAAAGCGTGTAGATTTTTTTGATCCAATAATTGTATTTACAACTACTTTTAAGCTTACTGCAAATTCAAAGGAGAAGAACAGTGCCCTACATAAATATTCGTCTCGGCAGCAGTCTTGATAACGAGCAGAGAAAACAGCTTCAC
>JAKSCN010000526.1 GCA_022360595.1 Chromatiales bacterium | reverse complement strand
CAGCCAATCCCGATCCGAACAATCCCACTGAAGTGCTAGCGCTAAACGGCCCCCTTGCGGGTATTGCACACGAAGCACACCATTACGCGGGCTACGCCATTATCGCCGGTGTGGTACTGCATGTTGTTGGTGCGCTCAAGCACCATATCATTGATAAAGACGGCACCTTGGGTCGTATGTTGGGAGCAAAGATATAACCTCGCGGTCTAGACCAATAACTTCTACTCGCCCACCTGACAAGGTGCGCGGGTAGGTTCATATTTAAAAGCCCTAAAGAAAACTCTAGGGCGGTATTTTGGGCATTAAATCAGACGCTGATTCCCAGCAGCTTCTCCGCATTCTGATAAGCAATCTTCTCTTTAGTGGTTCTTGGAAGGTCCACACCCCGGAACCACTCAGCACCCTCGATGGCACTGACAAATGGATAGTCTGTGGAGAAGAGAACCCGGTCCTCGCCCATCACTGACAGTACCAGCTGCAATAATTCTGTGCGAAAAAAAGCACTGGTGGTGATCCAGAAGTTATCGTGAATATATTGTTGAACCGGCTTATTCAGTTTGTTTCTGGTGACGTTGGCCAGATCATCGCCAAAGCGCCAGTAAAAAAACGGTAACCCTTCGCCCATATGGCCAATGATGATCTGCAGTTTTGGAAATTTATCAAACACACCGCTGACGATCATTCTCAGACTCTGCAGTGCTATTTCCTGATGCCAGCCGTAACCGGCCCCACTTGATACTTTGCTTACCAAAGGATCACCGAGATCGTCGTAATACAGATCCATCGCCTCCTTTGAAGCCCAATTTGGATGAATATAAATAGGTACATTCAGCGCTTCAGCTTTTGCCAGCACAGGCTCAAATTCAGGGTGGTCCAGAAATTTGCCATCTACCGCCCCGTAAGTCATACAGCCAAGGAAACCGAGCTCTTTTACACAACGCTCTAGTTCACCAGCAGCCGCTTCGGGCTCTTTTAAAGGCAAACCGGCAAATCCCCGAAAGCGGTCCGGATACGCGGGAATCACCTCCTGAGCAAGCCAGTTATTTAAGCGCCGGGCGTACTGTATGCCTTCTTGCCCTGGCAGATTCTGTGGACCTGGTGTCAAAGCGGAAAGCACCTGAATATTCAGGCCAGCTTGATCCATATGTGCAATTCGACCGGCTCCGACATCGTTGATATCGAACCGGGGATATCCCGGCGGAAACTTTATATGGTTCAGTTTCTGCATTTCAGGCGTTGCGAAGTGCTCTTCTAAACCAATCAGCGGGACATCTTTATCTCTTTCAGCGATCGTCTCTGACCCTTTTGACCACAGAGAGCTGGCATATATAGAGCCCGATCCCGCAGCAAACGCAATAGCCGACAAACCGGCCATAAACTGCCTGCGACTGACACCGTTGATAGCTTTTCCTGAACTGCTTTGGGGTTGCTTCTTCATCATTTTCTCCAACTGTCATACCGGATTGCGCAATGAGAAGACACTCGGCATTCACAGAGTAAATCTCGAATAGGAAACAAGATTGGATCACAATGGGGGTGAAAAAGAAGTGAAAGAAAGTCTGTCCTGAAGATGCTTTATCAAGTAGTTAGCACAGTAGTGAGAATACATTTCACCAGTGTTTCACCACTGTTATCGGATACTCCTGCCAACATTTTTTTGCCTTCAATAATTTAACTGAACTAAATGACAGGAGCATCACGATGGACACTAAAGAAAAGTTATCTTCCACCACCATATGGCTTCACTGGATTGTCGCTATACTGATGATTTTCATGACAGCGGCGGGTATCTATATCGATAACTTCGAAGCTGAAATGCTCTTCGACATTCATACCTCACTGGGCGTTCTGATTCTTGTGGCGGTTATTCCGCGAGTAATCTGGCGCTATAAGCATGGCTGGCCTGTAGCTGTTGGCAATTACACCCGTGTCGAACACATTGGCGGCAAAGTCGTGCACTGGACCCTGATACTGGCAACGCTGTTGATGCCTTTGTCCGGTATCCTGATGGCAGTCGCAGGCGGTCACGGTCTACACATCTTTGAGCTGGAGCTGCTTGCTGAAACACCTGACCCTGCGAATCCCGATGAAGCTCTGGCGCTTTCACCTGCTTTGGCAGAAGTGGGCAGTGCTATTCACGGTCTGTTTGGAAAGGTATTACCTATCGCCATCGTGCTGCACATCGTTGGTGCTCTGAAACATCACCTTATTGATAAGGACGAGACGCTGCGCCGCATGCTGGGTCTTCAGCCTCGATAACTGCTGATATACTGTCGTTATCGGTTCCCTTCCGATAACGGCACCATTTCTCCGTCGCATGAGGGTTATTACTTTGAATATTCTGATCGTGGAAGACAATAAAACCCTAGCCGGCAATATCATCGACTGTCTGGAGCTTAAAGGGCATGAAGTGGACTATGCCGCGAGTGGAAAACAGTGCTTATCCTTATTAGAAACCACCTCTTTTGACGTCATTGTGCTTGATGTCATGATGCCCGGTATGAATGGCTATGAAACCTGCCGGACACTCCGCTATCAGCATCGTTGTCAGACACCTGTTATCTTTCTGACCGCAAAAACTGAGCTGGAACACAAGCTGGCAGGTTTTGATGCCGGCGGCGATGATTACCTCACCAAACCGTTTGAGATAGAGGAATTGCTGTGCCGAATTGAGGTTCTGGCACTGCGTGGAAAAAGACAGGATGTTGGCTTACTCCAATATGGTTCTTTCAGTCTGGACACTGCCAATGGTGATCTGAGTATTAATGATCACAAGATACGGCTCAATAATGTGCAGTACAAAATCATGCGGGAACTGATTCAAAAAGCACCGGATACCGTTAGCCGACAGAGGCTTGAGGAGTATATCTGGGGCGACGAACTACCTCAGAGCGATACGCTTAAAACCCATATTTACCAGCTACGCAAATTAATCAGCACTGTTTTACCTGATTCCGGTATTGAGACGATGCATAGCCGGGGCTATCGCATCAGATCCTGAGATAATCGATTATGAGGTTACTAAATTACTTTCAATATAGGATTGCTATCATCTTTGGTATCTTCGGTATTCTACTTAGCAGTCTTTTTGGCTTTTCACTATTTGTAAGCATCCATAAAACCGATGATGAACTCAGACGACAACTGCTTACACAGTTTCAAACGAAAGCCATCGAACACTATCAGAATACAGACGCACTGCTTTCCGGCGACAGTGTGTTTGAGATCACGGTGCTACGTTCTGATCGGGATGCAGTAGATGATTATTTAACCGAACTGACTGCCGGATACTATGAATTCACAGAACAGGCAGTCCACGTCATTAAAGGTGTGCTGCCCAGTCAAAGCATTGAGCAGTCTGTTAACTACTATCTAATTCATCACAGCGATAATTCACATGCGATTAACAAGAATGTGGATCAGATACTGTTTACCATTGTGCTCATCGTACTCTTTGTTTCTGTTGTTGGTATATCAATAGGTTTGCTGTTGTCCAGGCAGATAGCCCGCCCGGTTCAAGCACTGCAACAACAGATCAGATCAACCGACCCGACCGACATCGCTCATGCGCCATTGGAACGGACCGATGAGTTTGGTGAGCTAAGTCAGGCTTACAATGAAACTCTGGAGCGGATAAGGCAGGCGTTTGAAAGAGAGAAACGTTTTTCCAGTTATGCAAGCCACGAACTCAGAACACCGGTGGCGATCATTAAGTCATCCCTTAATCTTTGGCAGACATGTAACCAGATAGATGATCCTGTTCTGGCAGACCAAAAGAAAAACAGAGCATTTCAGCGTATTGCCGTTGCATCTGATCAGATGGAAGCAGTGATTCAGACTTTTCTGCTGCTATCGAAACGTAGCTTCAGCGATCAAGAGTCCGAACTGATCGACTTGCGAAAGGTGATCACCGAGCTTCTGGACAAGTTTCAAAGCGTTGAGAGCTATCAGCATATCAAAGTGGAGACCCAAATGGACTCAGCGGTCCCGCTGCAGGTAAACCGGCTGGCTGCGAATGTTATTTTCTCGACTCTATTGAGAAACAGCTTTGAATACTGTGCAGGGAATATCTCAATCAGATCGTGCGAAAATCGATTGATTCTCAGTAACAATATCGATCAATTAAAAATAGATCAGGCCGAACACTTCGGCTTTGGTTTGGAGATCGTGCGCCAGCTATGCGATCAACTGGGCTGGCGGGTATCTATGGAGCTAAAAGACTCTCTACTTTATGTCGTCGAAATCATATATCGGAAATAGATCCAAGAGACAGCATAACCTGGAATTCGCAGTGGTATAAGCTCTAAGTAAGTGCTGCCTGAACAGACCAGCTTTCCTGGAGTAAAAAAGTCCAGGCTGTCGGTTTCCAAACCTGGGAGGATGACTATCTCGGGATTATGGTCACCCCTTGGTTTATGAACCTGATTTTGATCCCCCCAAAACCGAGCCGACAATCCGCTTCCCGAACTGGGCGAACAGGTTATCCATAAACTGCCCTCCAAAGAGTACAAGTTCACAGTCAATGAGATAGAAGAGCAGGGGGGCTGTTTAATCCACGCACTCTACTCACCCATGTCAAAATTTCCCGACCACATCACGGCTGTACAGACTGCCGAAGCCTTTCTCGCCACCCATCATGGATGAATCGATGGGACAGATCGACAACATCGACGAAGAGCGTATGGCTCGATACCTCAATGGCGAAGAGATGGAACAGATTCTACTGGAGGAAGAGGCTGAAAAGCTGGCTGCAGAAGTTAAACCAGAAAGTACGGGACCAAAATAGATCAGCCATAGGGATCTTATTCGTGGGGCTTTTCTTGGTAATAGCTAGGGCCTATTTGTCCCAAAGGTCGTTCTAATACCCAGGAAAAAAGAAAACCAATGCATCTAGGGCTTGCCCCTGGATACCCCCGGAAACCTTGCGATTTATAGCTAAATGCTCTAAAAAGGAAGCAACTTCGGTCTCTTTGCAGTCACACGGATGTTTTTCGGTATGGAAAGACAAAAAACGGTTAATCCAGGACAAATAACGCTTTTCGGTATTTGGAGAATAATCCGGAATTCGTATGGAAATCAGATATTTTCTGTAAATATCAGGGAATTTCTTTCCCAATCTGTTTTTGGGATCTTTAACGGCCTTATCAATCATTTCGTAGCTTCTCGCTACGGTCGGGTGCTCCATCCCGAGGGACTTGGCTCCCGACATCCAGAGGTCCCAATCGAGACGGCTCCCCCAGGGCAGTTTGAGGAAATGGCAGAAAAGCAGCCTGAGGGCGTCGACTTTTTGCCGGAATTGCCATTCACCAATGTTGGGATTTCGCCCCGAATTACCCAACCAGGTTTCAACCGATTCAATGGTGTGTTCCCTGAGCCGGGTATCAGGATGGTCGTCGATAAATTTTTGAGCGTGTTTTTGATACCAGGGTATTGCACGCTTGGAGATTCGAAACAGCTTGAGCGTTTTATTGTATCTTGCCCAAAAAAGTTCAATTCTGGGGTCTTTGGCCTGTTCTCCTTGATCCATGAGAAATTTTGCTCCCTGCAATATTTTT
>JAKSCN010000607.1 GCA_022360595.1 Chromatiales bacterium | reverse complement strand
GCCAATGATGGAGATGAACTCCCAATGTTGGGCTATATCGCGGCTGGCCGTCCCATCGAGGCAATCAATCACCAAGAGACCATGCAGGTACCCGATTTCTTGCGCACTGAGAAACCCTGCTATGTACTGACAGTCAAAGGCGATTCAATGATTGAAGAGGGTATTTTTGATGGCGACCAAATCATCATTGAACAACGTAACAGCGCCCGTAACGGAGAAATTGTCGTTGCCCTGATAGATGGCGCCGATGCGACCTTAAAACGTATCGAACAGACACCGGGGAAAGTGGTGCTTCACCCAGCCAACGCTTCAATGAAACCAATGCACTATGCACCGGAGCAGGTTGAGATCCAAGGCATTTTAGTGGGCCAAATGCGGCGCTACCATTAGGGCCTGTCAACACTGAATCAGCTTAGGAAAACTTCTGATCACCCACTCAGAATTGAGTAGAGACGCTCTAAGCAAGTTAAGCATCCGGCTCATAGTTAAAAGTGATCTCTTTGTCTGCTGCGATAGCCACTCTGGCATAGAGATCAAAACCGTCAAATTCGGCATTACCCGGCTTAGCATGATTAAGAAAACGCAGTAAATTTTTACCACTACGGCCAATGGCTTTATCCTCTTCACCATGATCATAGACCCAGAGGACATAGGTGCCGTTACGCTTGGCGACCGGGCCATGATAGGTGCCTATATATTCACCTTTCTTAATTTTTCGTTTAGCAAACAGCCCGGTACCATGGATCCTGGATGGGCCTGAATAAACTGTATCTTGGAGATCTGTATTTTTAATTTTTTTGGGAAACGACATTTTGAATCCTAAAGGTAACTACCTATTATAAAAATTAGCGCTGGATTCTTAATTGTACCAAGCTTAAGTATAAAAGCGGATCTGATTTGTGTCGGATCAGATCCGCTGCGATATTAAACAATCAACTTTTGCCTAAAGCATTCGCCAGCGCAGCAGCCATAGCGCCTTGAGGTTGCTGCTGTTTTTGCTGACTATCTTTTCTCCCCTTACGACGACTGTTTGAACGATCAGCCGGTGATCTGTCTGAGTTTGTTTTTCGTTGCTGTTGCTCCGCCCGATCATTCAAGCGCATAGTCAGAGAAATTCTTTTACGCTGCTTATCTACTGCGATGACCTTCACCTTAACAAGGTCACCTGCTTTCACCACTTCACGCGGATCCTTAATAAATTTCTCTGACATGGCCGAGATATGCACCAAGCCATCCTGGTGAACGCCGATGTCTACGAAGGCACCAAAGTTAGTGACATTAGTAACGACACCCTCTAGGATCATCTCCTCTTTTAGATCAGCTATCTCCTCAACCCCTTCTTTAAACACAGCGGTTTTGAATTCACCACGGGGATCCCTTCCCGGCTTTTCCAGCTCAGCAATAATATCGACCACCGTCGGTTCACCGAACTGTTCAGAGGTGAACTCAGATGGTTTCAGTGAACGTAAGAACGGGATATCACCGATAACCTGGGATATGCTTTTCTGAGCCTTTTGAAGAATCTTCTCAACCACCGGATAGGCTTCCGGGTGGACGGAAGAGGCATCGAGAGGATTGTCTCCCTGGGTAATTTTCAAAAAGCCTGCCGCCTGTTCGAAGGTCTTCTCACCTAAACGCGGCACAGACATCAACTGCTTGCGATTAGTGAAACTTCCCTGCTCATTGCGAAAACTGACAATGTTCTCGGCCAAGGTCTTGTTCAACCCTGATACCTGCTGTAACAGTGCTGGTGATGCAGTATTGATATCGACACCAACGGCATTAACACAATCTTCCACAACATTATTCAAGGTACGTGATAGACGAGTCTGGTTAACATCGTGCTGATACTGGCCAACACCGATAGATTTAGGTTCAATCTTCACCAATTCTGCCAATGGATCTTGCAGACGGCGTGCGATCGAGACCGCTCCCCGCAGGGAGACATCGAGATCCGGCAATTCAGATGAAGCCAGCTCAGACGCGGAGTAGACAGAAGCCCCGGCCTCACTGACAACGATCTTCTGGAGTTGTAGTTCCGGATGCTTCCGTATCAGCTCCAAAGCCAGTTTGTCGGTTTCACGCGATGCAGTACCATTGCCGATACTAACCAATTTAGTGCCATGCTTACTGGCCAAAGCGGCCAAAATGCTGATCGATTCATCCCAACGATTTTTCGGCGCATGGGGATAGATAGTAGCGGTATCAACCGTTTTACCGGTTTCGTCGATAACAGCCACTTTCACACCGGTACGCAGACCGGGATCCAGACCGATAATCGGTACACTCCCGGCAGGTGCTGCCAAAATAAGATCTTTCAAATTACTGCCAAATACCCGAATGGCCTCTTCTTCCGCCGCTTCGCGTAAGCGCATCTTCACCTCAAGGTCAAGGTGGGTAAAGATCTTTACTTTCCACGCCCAACGCACTGTCTCTTGCAACCAGGCATCAGCAGAACGCCCCTGATTTTCAACACCCACTTGCTTGGCAATCATCAGTTCACAAGGTGTCGTACCGGTCAGCTCTTCGTCGACCACCAATTCCAGTGAAAGCAGTCCTTCGTTGCGGCCCCGAAATAGCGCTAAAGCACGGTGTGACGGAATGGTGTTGATATTCTCCGAATACTCAAAGTAGTCCGAAAATTTGCTTGCCTCGCTCTCTTTGCCAGACATCACCGATGATTTAACAATGCCATTCTCCCAGAGATAAGCACGCAGCATGGCAAGTAGGTCGGCGTCTTCAGAAAACCGTTCCATTAATATCTGTCGAGCTCCTTCCAGCACAGCCTTTTCATCGGTAAAGCCAGCATCCTCATTGATATATTCAACAGCGGCCTGCTGGGGATCCGTCGCTGGTGTCTCCAGCAGCAGTTCCGCCAGTGGCTCCAAGCCAGCTTCACGCGCAATCTGCGCTTTTGTTCTGCGTTTAGGTTTGTAGGGCAGATAGAGATCTTCCAGGGTTGTTTTCGTTTCAGCCACTTCAATCGACTGCTTCAACGCATCCGTCAGTTTACCCTGCTCATCGATAGTCTTGAGGATAGTCACCTTGCGATCCTCCAACTCTCGTAGATAGCCCAATCGATCCTCAAGATGGCGTAACTGGGCGTCATCCAACCCCCCGGTTCGCTCTTTTCGATACCGTGCAATAAAGGGTACTGTTGCCCCCTCGTCCAATAGTGAAACTGCGGCAGTAACCTGCTGTTCTGCGCATGACAACTCTTGTGCAATCAGTTTAACGATTTTCTGCATATTAACTTCGATGCCCATTAAAAAAGCCGAATACATCATGCATTCAGCCAGTAGTAGAAAAGAAGATTCAGTTAGTGATCAGCTGCTTTTTAAATCTGAAATATCAAGCATGGTGTAATCAAATGCGACAACTGTCCCCGTAAACAGCCATAATCGATTGCAACTCGACCAGCACAGCTTGTCGTTCAATGGCCTCAAGGCTACTTACTTCAGGTAGCAGAACTCCTTGTTCCAATAGAGCAATATCTTGCCTTACCTGCTGACAGCCCTTATTGCAGATCACCTCCACAATCGCGCTCACCGCCGCGCTGTTTTTGGCTTTATCCATTTAATCAACACTATTCAGTTTTTGCGCATTATAGCCCAAATTAACGATAGATAACCCAGCTTGTCGGCTGTCAAACGGGTAAATATTCATACAATTGTAACTTACCTTCAAACACACCATCTTTGTACCCACACAATACAACAATTTTTTGTTAAACAATAGGTTACTAATGTATCCGTGCCATCCTCCTAAGGTCTTGGATATCTCTCTGCCAACCGTTTTCATGGAACATATTGTTTTTACACAAACAAATGTTCTATTTTTGTTCTCTATGTGCTAGATTAAGAACCAAAGGAGAACAAAGATATTGGAAAGGAGCTTCCCCATAGAGTCAATAAGTAATAGAGGTTGAGTTTATGCACACTAACTATGT
>JAKSCN010000126.1 GCA_022360595.1 Chromatiales bacterium | reverse complement strand
GGCCAAGAAGAAGGTAGCGGCCAAGAAGAAGGTAGCGGCCAAGAAGAAGGTAGCGGCCAAGAAGAAGGTAGCGGCCAAGAAGAAGGTAGCGGCCAAGAAGAAGGCAGCCACCAAGAAGAAGGTAGCCACCAAGAAGAAGGTAGCGGCCAAGAAGAAGGTAGCCACCAAGAAGAAGGTAGCCACCAAGAAGAAGGTAGCCACCAAGAAGAAGGCAGTCGCCAAGAAAAGGAGCGCCAAGAGGCGGTAGCCTTTTTCCGTAGAATGCATCGTAATAGGGGCGGTTACCGTTAGGTGCTGCCCTGTTTTTTATCGCCTGCCGACTAACCTCCCTGAAACAACCGTCGCGATATTTCGTGAAATCAAGTACATCCTATGTAATGCGGTAAAGGAGGGAGGTGAGCTGTATTTCCCCGCAAAAATTGTTACAGGTGTTCTGTTTTTTTGTTTCAGAACCTCTATTCTTCTATCTTACGGAGGCAGATGATAAGGAGCGATCCTATGTATCGTCTAATTTACAAAAGCCGTATAAAAGTTACAGTTGATTGGGACCTGATCACCGACATTCTCCATAGTTTCGAAAAAGTGAATAGCGAGCACGATGTAAATGGTGTGCTGTTGGCGACAAATACCCACTTCTTACAGGTTTTAGAAGGGCGGTTCGAGGATGTTAATGAGATTTTCATGAAGACCGTCTGCGATAGCCGGCACACTATTATTCGCCTAATCAGTTTCCATGTTATCGACGCGCGGCTCTTTTCTGGCTGGGGAATGCGTGGTATCGGCGTCTTTGATTTCAATAAGAACCTGGAGAGGCAACTGATAGAGAAATACGGTGAAGAAGAAGGGGGGATAAAATTCCCTTTGGAGGAGTGGATGGTGTTGGCGATGATTCACGATATCAAGATGGTTCACGACCTCCCGAGTTGGAAGGTCTGAGAACCTCTTCCCAGAGCCTTGGTGCAAACTATAGTCTTAGCAGACCCTAAAGCCAGATAACAGGATCAACACTTTGCCGGTTTAGCTCCCGGCAACAGTCATTTGCTCGATCAGCCAGGAGCCGGTGCGTGTGCTGCCGCGACGCTCTTCGTCATTGCCCACCGCGACCAGTTGCTGAAACATCTCTTTGAGGTTGCCGGCAATGGTGATCTCCTCCACCGGAAATTGAATTTCACCATTTTCCACCCAGAAACCGGCAGCACCGCGTGAGTAATCACCGGTGACCATATTCAGGCCGTGGCCCATCATCTCGGTGACCAGCAGGCCGCGCCCCATCTCTTTCATCAGGCTCTGGAGATCTTTATCACCCGGAGTGACGAAGATGTTGCGGGCGCCACCCGCGTTGCCGGTGGTCTGCATGCCCAGCTTACGCGCTGAGTAGCTGCCGAGCAGGTAGGTCTCCAATACTCCGTCTTTGATGATCTCTTTGGGGCGTGTCGCCACCCCCTCGCCGTCAAAGGCCGCGCTGGCCAGCCCCTGGGGTAGCAGAGGGTCTTCGTGAATCTGTACAAACTCGGGGAAAATCTGCTCACCCATTTGATCGAGCAGGAAAGAGGATTTGCGGTAGAGCGCCGAGCCGCGAATAGCGCCCAGCAAACTGCGCACCAGACCCACGGCCATCTCCGCCTGGAAAATCACCGGCACCTGGCAGGTATCTATACGGCGGGCACCTAGCCGCGCCAGGGTGCGTTCGCCGGCGGTGCGCCCAATCTGTTCCGGCGACTCCAGCAACTCGGCGATACGCTGGGCGCTGTACCAGTAGTCGCGCTGCATGGTATCGCCCTCCTGGCCCACTACCGCGCAACTGATGCTGTGGCGGCTGCTTGGATAGCCGCCGACAAAACCGTGTGAATTGCCGTAAACCTGCAGACCGTTGTGGGTGTTGACCGTAGCCCCTTCGGAGTTGTTGATGCGCTCGTCCACCTCCAGAGCCGCGGTTTCGCAGGCGATCGCCTGGTCGATAGCTTGGTCGACACTGATGTCCCAGGGGTGGTAGAGATCGAGGTCGGGTACATCTTTGGCCATCAATTCGGCGTCAGCCAGGCCATTGCAGTCATCACCGGTGGTGTAGCGGGCGATATTGCAGGCGGCGGTGACCGTATCACTGATCCCCTGGAGGCTGAAGTCGGAGGTACTGGCTGAGCCTTTGCGCTGACCGAAGTAGACGGTAACCCCCAGCCCTTGGTCTCGGGTGTGTTCAATAGTCTCCACATCGCCTTTGCGGATAGTGGCGGAGAGTCCTGCATCCAGGCTGACACCCGCCTCAGCGGCGCTGGCGCCCTGTTTTTTCGCTTCGCTCAGAAGATCGGCCACCATCTGTTCAAGCTGGGCCTTGCGTTGGTTCATCTCGTTACTGTCGTTCATGAAATTCTGTATCTGTTGCTGTGGATGCTGGGGTTAAGCGCTGGTTCCGCCGACGGTCAACTCATTGACCTTTAGGGTTGGCTGGCCAACCCCGACCGGCACGCTTTGGCCCTCTTTACCGCAGGTGCCGACCCCCGCATCCAGGGCCAGGTCGTTGCCAACCATGCTGACCCGGGTCAGTACATCCGGGCCGTTGCCAATCAAAGTGGCCCCCTTTACCGGGGTGGTCACCTTGCCGTTTTCGATCAGATAGGCCTCGCTGGCGGAGAAGACAAATTTACCGGAGGTGATATCCACCTGGCCACCGCCGAAGTTGACAGCGTAGAGTCCTTTATCGACCGACGCGATAATTTCCTCGGGATCGTGTTCTCCGGGCAGCATATAGGTGTTGGTCATGCGTGGCATCGGCAGATGGGCGTACGATTCGCGGCGACCGTTGCCGGTTGATTGCACACCCATTAAGCGGGCGTTGAGCTTGTCCTGCATATAGCCTT
>JAKSCN010000124.1 GCA_022360595.1 Chromatiales bacterium | reverse complement strand
TTCTCTTCACTGGACTGGGCAAAAGGCTTATTCACGTCTGATCCTCCTATTCCCTATTATCCATCAACCAGGCTATTAGCAGAGAACAGATATCCCGTTATCGATAAGGGGACTTTCATCTGCCGTCCAACAGGATAAAAGCTGTGGATAATAGAGTGACTTCAATAAATCATATCCTATTTAATGACGTTTTCCTCAATTCTTACTCTCTGTGTACCCTTGAGGAGGTATTAGGGCCTATTAATACTAATTTGATTATCGCTGCCTCCTCATAACTCCCTATTTCGATTTGGTGAGCATCCCACTGGCATCAGGAGAATCGGAAGGTAATTCCTTGATTTTAATTGCCCTCACCCTAGCCCTTTTATACCCGCAGGGTGCTCCCAGAGGGAGAGGGGACGACTAGCTGTACTCCTGGTGCTTTGAGCGAGGCTTTTATGGGCTCGACAGTAACAATCAAATGAATGTTAACAGGGCCTAAGTAAATTGACCTATAAATTAAACCACTTAACAGATCATAAAGTTAATACCTTTATCTTTAAAGAGAGAGAACTATTCTTTATCGGTACCCTCCTCTTTTGCAGGGAGGCAGAAGCATTTCGTAGTGGATTGAACTGGCCGTATGGATGTTAGGATTTCGTGACAGTTTAATGATAATCCTGACACTCTTTCCCTTCACACTGTTACTCAACGGCAAAACACAACCTGGGCAGATGTACTTTTAATCGTGACATATCTGTTCAACAGCTGGAGAGACTGCATCACTAAAACTCGCTCTTAACGAACAATTCGCGGATAGTCATTATGGCAAACAGTTGGCGTTGTTCACCATTAAGAAGATCGAGTTTTTTGTGTATTGGTTATGCCGTTTGGGTAATGGAGTCTAGTGCACCATCTTGCGACTCCATCAAATCAGCCGACATTGGCAACGATACAAACAGCACTAGCGCTGCGAGGAAACTACTGATGAAATTTTCTAACCGAATTGCAAGCCGTTCATTTGCGCCAACGCTTGTAGCAGGTATTGCGCTGTTTAGCCTGCACTCCACTGCACACGCTGATAGTTATAACATCACTGTCACCAACCACATGGATAAAGAGCTACTCGCGCCGGTCCTTGTAGCGCCTGTATCTGCAGATCCAAATATCTTCAAGAAGCAGTACGTTACTCAGGAAGCTGAAACACAGATCTTAACCGGTGACCCGGCCAAACTTGCCGAACGCATCGGTAACGATGTCACCGTTGCCCATGGCAATGACGGCCCTCCCGGTGTACTGCTGGCACCGGGCAAGTCTATCTCCTTTAAGGTGAAGACCAAGGCTTCGGCTGTGCGTTTGATCTCCATGGTTGCGCCCACCAAGGTGCCTGACAATTTTGTCACCGGCATTATCAATCTTAAGGCGCCGGTAGACATCACTTTGGAGCGCTACGATATTGGCCACAACGAGGGGAATAAAGAGATCTCTCATGTGAGCACCGGTTCAGCGACTGTGAAAATTAGTCGCAGTATGGGGATGTAATTTCTCTATCAATAGCTGGAGTGAGGGGAGTCAAAAGGTAATCCCTTGATTGTATTCACCCTCACCCAGCCCTTTTATGTCCGCAGAGTGCTCCCTCAAAGGGAGAGGGGGATGATCAAGCGATATCATCGCACCTTAATTGGTGCTTTTTAAGCTCAACAGTAGCAATTAAACTTAGTGTAAACAGACACTAAAGTACATATGCCAAAGCAAGTGGAATAATCGCCACACTCGCTAAATTCCCCATCATTACGATTGCAGCTACCCGATGCGGCTCCTGATTAAAGCGCTCAGAGACCATGTAGTTGAGCACGGCGGGCGGCAGCGCACCAAACACCAGCAGCATGGCAAACTGTTCACTGGAGAGCCCTAGCAGCAGGTCAATA
>JAKSCN010000415.1 GCA_022360595.1 Chromatiales bacterium | reverse complement strand
GGTAGCGTACTGTTCGATCAAGAACAACTGATCGGTTTGAAAGGCAAGCAGATGCGCAAGCGTCGCTCGGATCTGCAGATCATCTTCCAGGACCCAATGGCCTCGATGAATCCGCGTATGCTGGTGGGTGATATCATCGAAGAGGGCATGCGTGCTCAGGGACTCGGCGGCAATGGTGCCTCACGCGCAGAACGGGTCTCTGAACTGCTTCGACATGTCGGTTTATCGGAAGAGGCGATTAGCCGCTATCCCCATGAGTTTTCGGGTGGTCAGCGTCAGCGTATCTGTGTGGCCCGTGCGTTGGCTGTGGAGCCTGAACTGGTGATCTGTGATGAGCCGACCAGTGCATTGGATGTCTCGGTGCAGGCCCAGATTCTCAATCTGCTGAAGTCACTCCAGGAGGAGCATCAGCTCTCCTATCTGTTTATTACCCACAATATCTCTGTCGTCGCTTATCTCGCCCACGAGGTGGCGGTAATGTATCTCGGCCGTATTGTTGAGCGGGGCAAGGTGGATGAGATTCTTGAGTCACCCCGCCACCCCTATACCCAAGCGTTGTTATCGGCGGTGCCGGTGATAGACAAGGAGAGTAAACGTAAAGTGATTCGGTTGGAGGGGGACATGCCATCCCCGGCTAATCCACCAGCGGGTTGCCACTTTCATCCCCGTTGTCCCCTGGCAAGTGACGAGTGCCGCGCTGCCTATCCGCCGGAAGTGGTCATCTCAGAGAGTCACCAAGCCAACTGCTTCAAGGTCAAATAAGTATTAAAGGCCCTACGCCCTAGAGCGACTGTTCGGTCACATCCACATAGAGGCTGATCTTCTGCCCCGGCTGCAGGTATTTGCTGGAGAAGCTGTTCCACTTGCGCAGATTGGCTACAGAGACATTGAAGCGTTCGGCAATACTGAACAGTGAGTCGCCTTTGCGGACCCGGTAGTTGATAAAACTCTTGCCTGCCTTGGCCCGGGCAGTGAGCATACCACTGACGCTTTTTTTGATTATCAGCTTTTGGCCTAAGCGCAGTGTGCTGTTAATCGAGAGATTATTCCAACCGGCTATCTCCTTATGGCTGACCTTATATTGTTTGCCGATAGCCCAGAGTGAATCACCGGCACGTATCGTGTGGTGAATGATCTGCTTGTTCTTGGCAGTGGGGGGAAGAGCAGGCTGTGACAAGCTGCGTGTTGAGGTGGGGATCAGCAGATGCTTACCTGCACGGATCCGGCTGCTGGAGAGCTTATTGGTCTGCTTCAGCAGCGCGACCGTAGTGCCAAATTTTTTGGCAATGGCGCCGAGATTATCACCCTTTTTGATCTTGTAACGGGTCCACTTCAAGCGCTCTTCCGGTGCAAGACTGGCCAGTTTTGTTTCAAACTGCTCAGCTTTTGCGACCGGCACATTCAGGCGGTGTGGACCGTTTGGCGCTGTTGCCCAGCGGTTAAACCCCGGGTTGAGCTGATACAGTTCATCCAGTGAAATATCGGCTAAATCGGCCGCCATGGTGAGATCCAACTGGGATTCTGTATCGATACTGGCAAAGTAGGGCTGATTGGGAATTTTGATGAGCTCTACGCCATAACGCTCTGGCTCAGCAAATATTTTCACCAATGCCAATAGGCGGGGAACATAGATACGGGTCTCTCGTGGCAGTGAAAGATTCCAGTAATCTGTAGGCTTATTCTTTTTCTGATTCTTCTTGATGGCGCGTCCAACGCCGCCTGCACCGGCATTATAGGCAGCCAGTGCCAGCTCCCAGTCGCCATCAAATTGTTCAGCCAGCTCTTTCAGGTGATCCAGCGCAGCTTCAGTGGCCGCCACAACATCACGGCGGCCGTCGTACCACCAGTTTTGATTCAAGCCATAAAGTTTGCCGGTCGAGGGGATGAACTGCCAGAGCCCCGCAGCGC
>JAKSCN010000621.1 GCA_022360595.1 Chromatiales bacterium | reverse complement strand
GTATGATGGCAGACTTAGGTAGAAATACCTGATAAAATAGCCCACTTTTTCTGGCGGGGAAGAACGTCCATGTTCAGCAATGATATGCAGATTGACGGTTATGACGATGAGCTATGGGCCGCGATTCAGGCAGAGGAGCGTCGTCAGGAGGAGCACATCGAACTGATTGCCTCCGAAAACTACACCAGTCCCAGAGTGATGCAGGCTCAGGGGTCGGTGCTGACCAATAAGTATGCCGAAGGTTATCCGGGCAAGCGCTACTATGGTGGTTGTGAATATGTGGATCAGGCTGAGCAGTTGGCGATCGACCGCGCCAAACAGTTGTTCGGTGCTGATTACGCTAACGTACAGCCTCACTCAGGTTCGCAGGCCAATGCGGCGGTTTATATGGCACTGTGCCAGCCCGGCGATACGGTGCTAGGTATGAGCCTGGCTCATGGCGGTCATTTGACCCACGGCGCCAAGCCCAACTTCTCCGGTAAGATCTATAACGCGGTTCAGTATGGCCTCAACCCTGAAACCGGTGAGATCGACTACGATGAAGTTGCCAGTCTGGCGCGTGAGCATAAGCCGAAGATGATCGTGGCCGGTTTTTCCGCCTATTCACGGGTTATCGATTGGCAGCGTTTTCGTGATATCGCTGATGAAGTGGGTGCCTATCTGTTTGTGGACATGGCTCATGTGGCCGGTTTAATTGCAGCGGGCCACTACCCAAGTCCAGTAAACATCGCAGATGTCACTACGACTACCACTCATAAAACATTACGTGGTCCACGCGGCGGTCTGATTCTCGCTAAAGAGAATGAAGAGATCACCAAGAAGCTCAACTCTTTGGTCTTCCCGGGTACCCAAGGTGGTCCGCTGATGCATGTGATCGCCGCTAAAGCGGTCGCTTTCAAAGAGGCGATGGAGCCCGAGTTCAAGGCTTATCAGAAACAGGTTATCGATAACGCCCAGGCGATGGCGCAGGTCTTTATCGATCGCGGTTATGACGTCGTGTCCGGTGGTACTAGTGACCATCTGTTCCTGGTGAGTTTTATCCAGGCGGGCCTGACCGGTAAGGATGTTGATGCCTGGCTGGGCGTTTCCAACATCACTGTTAACAAAAACGCGGTGCCGAATGATCCTCAGTCACCTTTTGTTACCAGTGGCATTCGTGTTGGTACTCCAGCGCTGACCACACGTGGTGTCGGTGTTGAAGAGGCAGCGCAGTTGGCTGGTTGGATGTGTGATGTCATCGATTCACGTGGTGACGAAGCGACCATCGAAAAGGTAAAAGCCCAGGTGCTTGATCTTTGCAGTCGTTTCCCTGTCTATAAATAAGTAAAGAAGCCCAGGCTGGGGGGCGATGGCCTCCCAGCCTTCTATCACCCTGTCGATACCACCATGCGTTGCCCCTTCTGCGGAGCTCAAGATACCAAAGTGATCGATTCGCGCCTGTTTGGTGAGGGTGATCAGGTGCGTCGTCGTCGTGAATGTACTGTCTGTAAAGAGCGTTTTACCACTTATGAAACTGCCGAACTGAATCTACCGCGGGTAGTGAAGCAGGACGGTAGCCGTGTCCCCTTCGATGGCCGCAAGCTGGCATCGGGGATTATGCGTGCGCTGGAGAAGCGCCCGGTCAGTACTGATCAGATCGATCAGGCCCAAAACAATATTCGTCGTAAAATGCTCGCCAGCGGTGAACGGGAAGTGCCTAGCCGCCAGATTGGTGAGTGGGTGATGGAGGAGCTGCGTGCCCTGGATCAGGTCGCTTATGTCCGATTCGCCTCGGTCTATCGCAGCTTTGAGGATGTTAACGCCTTTCGTGAAGAGATTGAGCGATTGGAGAAACAGTTGCCTCCCGATGCCCGTAGAAAGCAGCTTGATCTGCTGGGTGTGACCAAGCCTGCTGATCACGATGATGACGACTGACGATTACCGCTTTATGGCGCGCGCCATTGAGTTGGCCGATCGCGGACGTTACACCACCCAGCCCAATCCGCGGGTCGGTTGCGTACTGGTGAAAGAGGGGCGCGTTGTTGGTGAAGGCTATCACCAGCGCGCTGGTCAGCCTCATGCCGAGCGCATGGCGATTGCCGATGCCGGTGAGCAGGCGCGTGGCGCAACGGCCTATGTTACCCTCGAACCTTGCTGTCATTACGGCAAAACCCCCCCCTGTACAGAAGGGCTATTGGAGGCTGGCGTCAGTCGGGTGATTGCGGCGATGGAAGATCCCAATCCACTTGTTGCCGGCAAGGGGCTGAAGCAGTTAGAAGAGGCCGGTGTAGCAGTTGCTTCAGGCCTCATGGAGGCAGATGCCAAAGCGCTCAACCCGGGCTTTGTTTCGCGTATGATCCGGGGACGTCCCTATGTACGCTGCAAGTTGGCAATGAGCCTGGACGGACGTACCGCGATGGCCAATGGCGAGAGCCAGTGGATCACCGGTCCCGATGCTCGGCGTGATGTCCAGCGGCTACGCGCCCGCAGCGATGCCATCATGACCGGCATTGGTACTGTGGTTGCGGATAACCCTTCTATGAATGTGCGGCTCACTGCCGAAGAGTTGGGGGTGACCAGCGGCCAGCCGGTGACGCAACCGTTACGTGTGGTACTGGACCCGACCTTGGATATGTCGCCAGTATCCGAAATGCTGCAATTGGCGGGGGAGACGCTTATTCTGTGCAGCCCCAACGCTGTTGGAAAAAAGGATCTGCTCTCCCAGGCGGGCGCGCAGATTATCCAGGTAGAGGGCGATGCCCAGCAGCTTGATCTTCTCCAG
>JAKSCN010000371.1 GCA_022360595.1 Chromatiales bacterium | reverse complement strand
GCCTGTTATACCAGGATGCCCTCCATTATGTTGATGTATGCGGATGCGGTGGGACTCGCCGTCTTCATGTTTGTCGGCTATCAAAAGGGTTTCGAAATGACCCAGGCCTACAGTATCGGTATCGTCATGGGTGTCATCAGCGGTGTTGTCGGCGGCATTATCCGAGATGTCCTTTCAGGTGAGATTCCATTGATATTCCGTCGCGAAATCTACGCATCGGCAGCCCTTACCGGTGCAACTCTCCTGGCGCTTCTCTCCTACCTTGAAGTGCCCGGAACTATTACGGTACCTGCTGCTGTACTGACAACACTAGTGATCAGGCTGGCGGCTATCCACTGGAACCTCGCCCTACCGCTGTTCCATTTGGACGGTAAGTCAAAATAACAGGCCCTAGGAGATCGCCTTGAGCGTAGGTTGTTTGACCGGGTGTTGCCAAATCTCCGTAGCGACCTTTTTCAATGCGCAAATGGCAGGGTCATCACGTCTGGCCTTTAAAAAACCGAAATGCAGCGGCATGGAGTAGGTCTCCTGCTCCCAGATCACCAATGCCTTCCGCTGCTTCATTGCAAGCGCCTCATCTTCCCTGATCAGCGATACTCCAACCCCTTCCTTGATCAAGGCATTCACCGCCGCCTCGGATGAAGCGTGGGCCACATCCTCCGGCTGTTTCTGATACTTGGCAAACGCCTGTTCAAAGATCTGCATATAGGGGCACTGGGGGATAGGGAAGACCCAAGGCAGATTAGTCAACTCATCCCAAGAGGCGCCGACCACCTGATCCTTCCAGGCAATTGATGCACAGAGCATAAAGTTGACCTGAGAGAGAATAACCGTCTCAATTTCAGGATGTGGATTCTCACCAAAGAAGAAGCCGCAATCCAGGGTCTCGTGCAAAATATTATGCGTAATGTTACCTGAGACCTCCTGAATGAAGCGCATCTTTAGTTTGGGGTGTTCGGTGCGCACGCCTGAAAGCATCTTGGAGAGCCGCAAAAACTCTCCGTCGGTATTTACGCCCATACGAATATCACCAATCAACTGGCCCTGCAGCGCATCAGCCGTCGATGTGAATGCCTGGGCGGCACTCATCACCCCTTGGGCCTTCTCCTTCAGTACAACTCCTTCCGGGGTCAACATCATCCCCTTGGAGGTGCGTTCAAACAGCTTAACACTCAACTCCTCTTCCAGTGCTTTGATATGGGCGCTAATGGCCGGCTGGCTGGTGAACAGGCGCTCTGAAGCGCGGGTCAAATTACCCTCGTCGGCGACCGCTAAAAACGTGCGCAATTGATAAAGTTCCATGATTAAAGCCCGCCACTCTCTGCAGTTAATTCGGCAGACTCAATATGCCATTACTCAGCTCGAAGGGGTAATCGTTTTTTCTGAAGGCTGCTATCCGGAATAACGATTGGATTGTTTTCTTGTTCGGGCCTAACGTTTTAGGCAACAGCAAATATGAGGAGACAGTCATGGAGCAGTTACTAGCATTCTCCCGGTCATTAGACCTTCAGGGCCATATGCATCAACTATGGCAGATTCTGAAAAAGTGGGTGGCTTTTGCTTTCGGACAACTTGCGCTCTATAGGGCCAGAGTGAGACAACGGCGTGAACTGGCGGAGATGAGTGATCGCCTGCTGGAAGATATCGGCATCAGTCGGGCCGAAGCCTTGGGAGAGGCGGAAAAGCCCTTCTGGCGGTAACCTAGTGGGCCATGCGATGAGTTCGGTAACTCACAGGGAGCTTTGCTCATGGGTAGAGCCAAGGTGCACGGCGTATGACATGGCTTGCCCTGTTCAAGCAGTCCAAAGCAGTATTGGCCCATTAGCGGAACGCTATGAACTACCAAACTTACAGCATGGCCCATGTAGGGACGGGCTATGCCGGGTCAATCCCGCCTTAAGTGATCTGACAGAGCGATCGGTGTGGGATAGCGCAACACCACAAAATAGGTTGTGGCAAAGAAAGTCAGCAGTGTGGCCAATTGAATCAGGTAACTGGCCTCAGTGCCGATCAAACCGCGCTCAAGGGCCAGCACCGCAATCAATAGTGAAAATTCACTCAATTGCCCAAGCCGAACGCCTACCTCTGCCGCGCGCTCCTTGGGCTCGCCATTGTGTTTGAGCAGTATCTTAAATATCGGCGGCTTACCCACGATGGTAATAGCGGCAAAGATAAAGGCGGGTAGCAGAATATTGCCGAGCATACCCAAGTCGAAACTTGCCCCCAGGGAGAAGAAAAACATCACCAGGAAAAAGTCACGCAGCGGCTTCAAATGGATCGACATATATTGCGAGATTGGACTTGATGCCAGGGTA
Source organism: Chromatiales bacterium (assembly GCA_022360595.1). Taxonomy (GTDB): domain Bacteria; phylum Pseudomonadota; class Gammaproteobacteria; order Chromatiales; family Chromatiaceae; genus BM503. Next base: position 2,471 of record JAKSCN010000371.1, on the reverse strand, counting down.
ACACCTCCCACAAAAGCGCCAATCTCATGAGAGATCCCCAATGCAGCAGCGCCTTCTGCCATACCCAGGCACCAGCCTATGGCCAGTAAAAAGATATACTCATGGAAGGTATCGAAAGCCCGTAACAGGCGGAGCAGCACTTTGTTCACAAACAGCGCGGAAGCAGCAATCAGCAGCGGCAGTGCGAGTGCTAGCTTAAAGAACGCGAGGAATGAACTATCCTGTTCAGCGCTGCCTTCAAGAATCAGCAGCAAGACAATCGCAATGAAATCCTGCATCAGCAAAATACTGATAATGATCTCTCCGGTACGCTGGTGGTGCAGCACCGTGGTAGGAAGCAGCTTCAGGCCAATAATGGTGCTTGAGAAGATCATTGCTGCACCGATCAACACTGTTTCTAGAAAGGAGTAGCCAAACAGCGCAGCTAGAATAGCTCCCGTTCCCCAGAACACAAAAGAACTGAGAAGTGTTACCACCGTGGTTTTGCGCATCAACAGCACAAACTCTTTCGGGTCCAGCTCTAACCCCATGAGAAACAGCAGAAACATAATGCCGATATGGGCAATATCACCGATCAGATCAGAGTCGTTTACCAGACCAAACACCGAAGGACCAAGCAATACACCCAGCACAATATAAGCGACCAGCAGGGCCTGACGGGCATACAAGGCTATCGTTGCCAAAACGGCGGCACCGGTAAAGATCAGAAAAATGGTGAAAACGATATCCTGTTGCATGCTAGGTGATTGCCTTCCTATAAACTGTATTTATAGACCATAACACGCATCCCACTTGTAAAGTAGACAGTAAAACCAAAAAAACGATCAGGAGTATCCCGTATGTCAGAAGGGTAAGCAAACGGCATAGAGCGAGGCTATTCAGCGGCAGGGTAGAGGGTGTTGTTAAGGGGAACTTCACGATATGCCGGCTGATCTATCCTTAAAAATACTGAAACAGCTATCTCTAGATCATAAATTTCTTTCTACTTCATACTGGAAAACATGGGGCATGTTGTTCCGGGCTGCTTAACCCCATGTAATCCTAACTATCTTGATTTCTAAGGCAAAAATATAGTGCTGCATAGCTCTATGATCGAGTAGTAAGCTTTGTATCAAACTCAACTGGATACCTGTTCTTGTACGTTTTAAATGTATCTGATTAAAAAAATATATAAGGCAATAGCGAAATATTACGCTGTTAGTATCGGTAACATAGTAAAAATATTATGAACGGCGGTATGGGGATAAAACTGTGTGAACATTGAAAATACTTATTGCAGTGGTGGCTGCTTTCTTACTCTCAATCTTAAGTGAGCCCATTAGTGACTTCCGCACGAGTGCCGCCATTGAGTTCAAACTTATACAGTCTGCATTGTTGATCTCTTGCTTTGTATATCTTCACTATATGCTTCATGTTTACATTCATCCTTTTGCAGCATACCCAAAACACAAAAGAATAGAACTCAACAAGATAACTAACGATTATTATTCTAAAAGCTTTTTTCGTGGAATAGTTGGTTTCGGTTACGTGGTTCTTTTAATGTCCGTAATGCCTCTGTTTAGACCAGAGGCATCTATAGATTCATATAACTATGTTTTGTTGGCTGCGTTACTGGTTATTATGGGCACAGTATCGAAAGCTAGAGGCCTGCTACTATTTTTGTTGAATGAGCGAAATCTCGCATCAGCGGATAAAAATGTGATCAAACCAGATGTGCAATAGGGTCTGCATCTGTTAGCTCATATATGAAAATATTAGAAAAGACCTTAAAGTTGAAATGGCTGAAGATTTAAATCGATTAGAAATGCCGTAATTCTCCAAACGCTGAAAGCCTCATATCCACTACACTTTAACCAAAGTGAAGACAATAGCAGTTTCCGAACGGATATATTTCATTTAGAGGGTGAGGTTATGCGAACTGACATTCTCCTGATTGTGTGTGGTTTGCTGTGGCTGACATTGCCGGCTCTGGCCCATGAAGATGATGAAAAGGAGGATGATCTGTTCATGGACCCTCGGTTGATGAGTAGTTGCGACCGGGCGCCTTATGCTCAGGTAGAGGATTGCCCCTCGGTTGTGGGCACCTCTTACGATTGTGAAGGCCGAGGTCATCTGCCCGAAGGTGATAAAATTCCCTGGAAGAGCAATCCACCCCATTCGGGAGCTCACTACCCGAGATGGGAGAGGCAAGCTGGGGAACATCAGCGGGTGATACCTCGTGGGCGCTGGGTCCACAATCTGGAGCACGGGCATATACTGTTGCTCTATAACTGTCCCGATGGCTGCACCTCAGAGTTGGGTGTGTTGCGCGAAGTGCTGGAAGAGCGCTTCGAGCTAAGTCTGCGGCCCCCACCGGACCCCAAGCTGACCGGCCCCCGGTTTGCCGCTGTTGCCTGGACCTGGATTTACCGCACCGACCAACCGGACCTGTCCAAGCTACTCTGTTTCATTGATCAGCATATCAATCAGGG
>JAKSCN010000113.1 GCA_022360595.1 Chromatiales bacterium | reverse complement strand
TGCGTAAAAAGAGCGAAGAGAAGATTGTTGAGACCCTGACCAAGCGTTATGAAAATATTCGCCGGCGCACCCACCAGCTGAGCGCCAATGATGTGTTCCAGACCTTTCTCAATGCCTATACCCTGCAGTTGGAGCCGCATACCTCGTATATGTCGCCCAGCCTCTCTGAAAACTTTGATATCAGTATGCGCCTCTCGCTGGAGGGAATTGGGGCGGTGCTACGCAGTGAGAACGAATACACTGTGGTGCAGCGAACCATCACCGGTGGCCCGGCCCAGTTGAGCGGTGATCTCCATGCCGGGGACCGGATCGTGGGTGTCGGCCAAGGTGAGAAAGGGGACATTCAGGATGTGATCGGTTGGCGCCTACAGGATGTGGTTGAGCAGATCCGCGGACCGAAAGGAACCCAGTTGCGCCTGCAGGTGATACCGGAACAGGAGGGTGAAGACGGTAAGACGAAGATCATCACCCTGACCCGGAATAAGATCAAACTGGAAAATCAGGCGGCCAAGAGTTACATCATAGATCAGGAAGACAATACGGGAGTGGCTAAGATCGGGGTTATTGACCTGCCCGCCTTTTACCGTGATTTTGGTGGTTACTCCTCGGGTGACAAGAATTTCCGCAGTACCACGCGTGATGTGCGTAGAGAGCTGAAGAAGCTGGTCGACCAGAAAGTCGATGGGATTGTTATCGATCTGCGTGATAACGGTGGTGGCTCACTCACCGAAGCGACAGAGTTGACTGGGTTGTTTATCCCATCAGGCCCTGTGGTGCAGGTGAAAAATGCCACCGGCGAGTTAGAGATTGAACGTGATCCCGATCCAGAGCTGGTCTACGGTGGCCCGCTGGCGGTACTGGTTAACCGCAACAGCGCCTCGGCATCGGAGATCTTTGCCGGCGCTATTCAGGACTACAGACGTGGCCTGATTATCGGCGAACCCACGTTCGGTAAAGGTACCGTTCAGACGTTGGTCAATCTGGGGCGTTTTGTCCGCAAGGATGGCGAAAAACTGGGGCGCCTGCGTCTGACCATGGCGCAGTTTTTCCGTATCACCGGTGACAGCACTCAGTTCAAAGGTGTGGTGCCCGATATTATCTATCCAACCGCCTTCGATTCCGATGACCACGGTGAGCGTGCTTTGGAGAATGCGTTACCGTGGGTGCGTATTCAGGCGGCCAACTATGATGCTTGGGAGCGCGATATGCTGGAGAAGTATACCGAGGCCCATAAAAAGCGTATTAAAAGCGACCCCGGCTTCGACTATCTGATCTACGAGACCGAACAGATACGTGAAGCACGTAACCGCACCAGCGTATCGCTCAATCAGACAGTGCGTGAGCAGCAGTGGCAGGAACGTGAACTAAAACGCAAAGCGGAGCGCAATCGTCTACGCGCTGCCATGGGACTGGAAGCGCTGACAGATGATGAGGAGGAGGAAGAGGAGCGCGTTGAACAAGATGATGACACTGATGACCCCATCGATCGGGTTATGGTGGATGAAGCCGCGCGTATCCTTACCGATTATATTCATGGCCAGCAAAAATCCGCTATGGTCGAATAGTCGACCGGGGCCGGGTGCTCAGCGCCCGGCCTCAATCCATTTGCGTAGCCGATTGGAGTCACCAAAGGGTGTCAGTTTGCCGAAGGAGTTGAGCAGTACGATAACCAGCGGCTCATCGGCGATATCGGCGGCCATCACAAGGCAGCGTCCCGCCTCATTGATATAGCCTGTTTTGGTCAGCTCAATCTCCCACGCCTTATTCTTCAACAGTCGGTTGGTATTACCGAAGGTGAGTGGTCCGCGCTTTCGGTAGGGACGTACATCGATTTTTTTGCGGGTGGTCGTAGCGCGGATAAGCGGGTAGTTGCTTAGGGCGTAGCGTACCATGCGGGAGAGGTCGTAAGCCGAGGCCATGTTGCTGATCTCCAGCCCGGTGGGGTCGCTGAAGCGGCTGTTGGTCATCCCGATCGCTTGTGCTTTGCGGTTCATCGCCTCAACAAAGGCGGGTGTGCCGCCGGGATAGGTGCGGCCCAGTGCGGCAGCGGCGCGATTATCCGAGGCGATCAGCGCCACCTGCAGCATCTCTCTCCTGCTCAATGTTGCGCCATAGCTGAGTCTTGATCCTGTCAGACGCAGCAGGTCCCGGTCAGCCTTGGTGATGGTAATCTTCTCATCCATCGGCAGCTTGGCGTCCAGCACCACCATCGCCGTCATCAGTTTTGTGATCGAGGCGATCGGGCGGGAGATATCGGCCTTTTTGGCGAACACGGTTGTGCCTGTGCTGTCTATCACCAGAGCTGATTCAGATTTGATATGCAGTTTTTTGGGGTCCAGCCTGTCCCAGAGGGTATTTGCCTGAAGAGTGGTGGTTAAGGTTAGGAGCAGAATGGTTATTGTTAGATGGAAACGCTGCATGAGTACGACAAAAACTTATGGTTATCAGTAGACCTGCAGACGCCGGTTAAACGCATCTGTAAGTCCACAATTGTTAGGGCCTGTTAACGCCGATCTGATCGCCACTGGCGATGAAACGAGTGTTAACAGGCCCACTAGTCTGAAGGAGGCCTTTGATGAATGCAAACCGAGTCGTCAAGAGTATAATAGGCGCCTTATTGCTTTGGGATTTGGGGCTGTGACGGTCACCAACCGGCCGATATACCAACAACAGGACAGAATTTTTGTATCAATCTGTTGAAAAACTCGCCACCCAGTTGGCAGACTGTGGCGATACGAGTGCGGTGACTGACGCTCTGACCGGCGTCGAGAAAGAGTGTTTGCGCGTCTCCCCCGATGGCAGTATTGCGCCATCGCCCCATCCCCAATCGTTGGGTTCGGCGTTGACTCACCCCTATATCACCACCGATTACTCTGAAGCGCTGATTGAATTCATTACCCCCCCTTTTGTAGATAGTGCTGACGCACTCTCTTTTCTCTGTGATACCCAGAAGTTTGTCTACCAAAACCTGGGTCCTGAGACGCTTTGGGCGACCAGTATGCCTTGTGTGCTGGAGGGCGGAGCGAATATCCCATTGGCTCAGTACGGTAGCTCCAATGCGGGTACCATGAAAACGGTCTATCGCCGTGGTCTCGGTCATCGCTATGGCCGGGTGATGCAGGTGATCGCAGGTGTCCACTTCAACTTCTCTTTCAATACGGCGCTGTGGCCGATCTACCAGGAACTGCTGGGAGATCAGCAGCCATCACGGGCGTTTATCGATGCCAGCTACATGGGACTAACCCGCAATCTACAGCGTTACGGTTGGCTGATCCCCTATCTGTTCGGTGCTTCCCCCGCGGTTTGTAAATCCTTTCTGGCCGGTAAGCCAACCCGGCTGGAGAGCTTTGATGAGAGCACTTACTACGAGCCCTACGCCACCTCGCTGCGGATGGGGGATATCGGCT
>JAKSCN010000620.1 GCA_022360595.1 Chromatiales bacterium | reverse complement strand
TGAACGTTGACGAGTCTCGGCTTTAAAAAGTCGGTAACGAATTCTGGCATCGATAACCTCTTAGCTATCCCTTATTTTGAGTACAGCTCGACTACTAGCTGCTCATTGATTTCAGCCGGCAGCTCAGAGCGATCCGGAGCACGCTTGAAGGTGCCTTTCATGCCTTTGATGTCGACTTCAATCCATTCAACCAGTCCATATTGCTCTGCCAAGGCGAGAGCACTCTGGATGCGCAGCTGTTTTTTAGCTTTTTCGCGAATTTCGATGACATCGTCGGCAGCAACGTGATAGGAAGGCACGTTAATGATTTTGCCGTTCACCAGGATCGCCTTGTGGCTGACCAACTGACGCGATTCTGCGCGAGTGCTGCCAAAACCCATACGATAGACTACATTATCCAAGCGCTGTTCCAGCAGACGCAGTAGGTTATCACCAGTCGCACCTTTCTGTTGAGCTGCCTTTTTGTAATAGTTACGGAACTGTTTTTCCATAACACCGTACATGCGGCGCATTTTCTGCTTTTCGCGTAACTGTAAACCGTAATCAGAGAGGCGGCGACGGCGATCAGTGGTCTGACCGGGCACCTTCTCCATGTTACATTTGGAGTCCAGTGAGCGAACGCGGCTTTTCAGGAACAGATCTGTTCCTTCGCGACGACTGAGTTTACACTTTGGTCCGATATATCTTGCCATGATGCTTTAACTCCAGATCAAACGCGACGCTTTTTGGGCGGGCGGCAGCCGTTGTGAGGAATCGGGGTTACGTCTGAAATGCTTGTAATTTTAAAACCGGCATTGTTCAGTGCACGCACTGCAGACTCACGTCCTGGACCTGGGCCCTTGACGTTTACATCCAGACTCTTCACACCATATTCCTTGGCCTTTTCGCCACAACGATCTGCTGCAACCTGTGCAGCAAAGGGTGTACTTTTACGGGAGCCACGGAAACCGGAACCACCTGCTGTCGCCCAGGACAACACATTACCCTGACGATCAGAGATGGTGATAATGGTGTTATTGAACGAAGCGTGAATATGCGCCACACCGTCAGTAACGACCTTTTTTACCTTTTTCCGCGAACGGCTGCTTGGTTTTGCCATTAGCTTGTTCCTGCGAACTTATCTTCTAAATAGTGGCCAGCTCAGAAAAGAGCCGGTTATCTCTTAATAGGACGACGCGGTCCCTTACGGGTGCGCGCGTTGGTCTGGGTACGTTGACCGCGAACCGGCAGACCGCGACGATGGCGAATACCGCGGTTGCAGCCAAGATCCATGAGACGCTTGATGTTCATGGAAACTTCACGACGCAGATCACCTTCTACTGTGAACTTGGCAACTTCTGAGCGCAGTGCATCAACCTGCTCTTCGCTAAGGTCGATGATTTTTGCATCTTCGGTGATGCCTGCAGCTTTACAGATGTTGGCGGCACGGGTACGACCAATCCCATAGATCGAGGTCAGTGCGATCACTGCATGCTTACGATCTGGAATATTGACGCCTGCAATACGGGCCATCGGGTAACTCCTGAATAAAAAATCTCATCCACGACACGCGCGGAAAACGCGTAATCATATCTGTAATCTTTGGTTAATTCAAGGGATAAAATAAAAGATTTTATCAGCCTTGACGTTGCTTATGCCGGGGTTCTTTGCAAATAACGCGAACAACACCGTTACGCTTGATGATCTTGCAGTTACGGCAGATCTTTTTTACTGAAGCCCTGACTTTCATGGCTTAATCTCCACAATTCTTTAACTGTTTTCAGGCTTAACGCAGCAGACCTGCGCCACCACCTTTCAAATTCGCTTTCTTCATCAACCCTTCATACTGATGCGACATCAGATGCGCTTGAATCTGGGCCATGAAATCCATCACAACAACCACGATGATCAGCAGTGATGTTCCGCCGAAGTAAAACGGCACATTCCAACCGACAATCAAAAATTCAGGCAACAGACAGACGAGCGTGATATAGATCGCCCCTGCCAGAGTCAGACGGGACATCACACTATCGATATATTTAGCCGTCTGCTCACCCGGGCGATAACCTGGGATAAAGGCGCCTGAACGCTTCAAGTTGTCAGCCGTCTCCTTGGAGTTGAACACCAAGGCGGTATAAAAGAAACAGAAAAATACGATCAGCGAGGCGTACAGCAAAATATAAATCGGCTGTCCAGGCGACAAGCTC
>JAKSCN010000167.1 GCA_022360595.1 Chromatiales bacterium | reverse complement strand
GCCAAGGCCATTTTTTGTCCAGCAAGGCAGAAGGAGCGCCGTGTAGTGAACCTACATAAGCGACTGATAACGCCGCTGGGCAAAAGATATGAGTATGGGTTGCATGAGTGTTCCTTAACATCTACTTCTCCTTGGTATTGAGGCAATAATTAAGTCCTCTGGCGGCCCCTGATATTGAGAGACCCGTAATAGTGTTAACCGGAGATTTTTCGCAAAACAGAATATAAATATTGACAGTGGAGGCATCGATCAGCGTCCTGCCAAAAAGCATATTCCTTAATTCCGCGAAGGTTACCAGAGATTGTGTTGCAGAGAAACCGGAGCTTGCCAAAGCACTTCAGCAAATCTCATCGGCTGACCAGTCGCCCTCTTCTCCTGCTCTGGCAACACGTCCAGACTGGGCCAGAGCCCGGTTATCAGCGCCTCGTTATACCCACCGGTCAGTTCCGCATCAGCCATCTTATTGGCTGCCGTCGCTACATCGTATTTAAGGTGTCGATAAGTGATACGTAGCTGACCCAGTCCAGCACTCTCAATCAGGCTGTACCAAGTATCACTGCTACCATCATTGGCCGGCAACCCAATCACACCAGCGTTATGCCAAAGTTGAGAGCCAATTCGACGGGTAAAGGGTATACCGCAGTGGCCTGCCAGTATTATGTCGGCCTGGACACCAGCCAACTCTTCATGGAAATCGGCATCACTTTGGCTGGCAAACAGAAAGCGGTTGATCTGGCGCACCCCACCGTGAATTACCATCACACGCAGACCATTAACGGAAAACAGCAGGCGGCGGGGCAACCCCGCCATCCAGCGGCGATCATCTTCTTCGATCCTGGCGCTGGCGTAGTTGAACCACTGCTGGGATAGCCGATCACAAACCGTACCCTCGGTAAAGCCACAACCACAATCAGTGGCGCCTTCCGCCAAAGACTCTTCACAGTTGCCCATGACCACAGGTATGCCCCAGTCACGAATCTCCCTGACCGTATCCACGGGGTCAGCGCAGTAGGCGACCACATCGCCGGTACAGAGACACTGTTCCGGTGGAATCTTCAGCGCATCGGCAACCCGGCGCAGTGCACGGGTTGCCTCCAGGTTCGAATACGGCCCACCAAATACCAGAAGCGGCGTTGCCAGCTCACCCAAGTCAGAAGCTGGCAGCAGGAGACTACTCACACTGCTTCCTTGTTCTCTCTCAAGCCGACACTACGCACGCCCAATGCAAAGGCGCTGCAGCCTATGGTCAACACGCCAACACAGAGAATGAGCAGCTTACTGTACTTGTGAGTCACGCCAAACAGCGGCTCCATCAGCGCAACATATCCACCCGTTTCAAGCATATAAAGCGTGCCAGCCGCCATGGCACAGAAGAAGGCAACCGCATATGCCCAAGAAGCAACCCGCCGTTTACCAAGGATGGAGAAGAACACCACCGGCGCCAGAAACATCGAGGCGGTACCGCTTACCGCAACCGCGGCAAACAGATCCTTGCTGCCGAGGAACAGAAACACCAGCCCGCCCAGCAGAAACAGTGCCATCGCTATCCGTCCATTGTTGGGCTTGGGTGCAGCCAGTTTCATATCGACAATGGTCAGCTTGGAGGCGCTGGAGAAGGTGGAGTCGAGCGTGGATAGCGCCGAGAGCACCAGCGCCGCGTTGAACAGCACCATCGTCGGCTCACCAAACAGGCGAGTGAGCGTTGCAATCAACGCCTCACCTTCGATCTTAAGCAGCCCGGCATGGACACCGAGCAGCCCGAATATCAGGATGCCGATAATGGAGATCCAGGCCGCATGCATAAAGCTGCGTCTTGTGGTACTGCGATCGGCCAGAAATCCCCGGTCCATCATCACCGGATCGTGCATCGGGTAGCTCCAGATCTGCAGAAAAGCGACAGCCAATAGCACCCAACCCGGGCCATCGGCATCAGGGCTTGACCCGACAACCGCTGTAAAGGAGAAACCGTCACCTGTTACCGTCTGCAGCATCAGAACCAACAGCACGCCCATCAACACCACTGTCTGAAAGACATCCGTACGTAGGGAAGCACGCAGACCACCAATCATCGAGTAACCGAGGGTAAGCACGGCGATAGCCACGACACCGATGGTATAGGGTGTTGTCCCCGCCGCACCAAACAGCACGCCAATCACCAGCAGGTTGGCAAACACCTCACTCAACAGGCGTACCGCAACCACCACATTGTAGGTGCTGGTGCCTAAGCGCCCAAAATGGTCACGTAGAAAATTCTGAATACTGTCATGACCGTGTTCAAAACGGATACGGTCGATAATCATCCCGCCGGTGAGAAAACTGAGGTAGTAAGCAGCGTAGGCGAGCGCACCGGCAATACCATAGTAGTAGCCGAGAATGGCTGCATTCATCAGAGAGCGGGCAAAAATCCAGGTGGTCACCTGGGAGAGCACCAGTGTCCAGAGTGTTGGCGGCGCGCCGTTAGCAGAGAATCCTCGGAAAAAGCCCTCTACTGTCCGGACTTTGGGTGCGAGAATAAAGCTGACCAGCAGCAGTATCCCGATTAAAACAATCAAACTCATAACGACACCTCACTCGTCGAAGGCCTGTTAACACTAATTTGATTGCCACGATTAAGCCCCAAAAACGCCTCTTGGCACACCTTCCGCCTCACCGGACGAAAAATAGCCATTGGCAGTAACAATCACATTAGTGTTAACAGGCCCTGGTTTTTTCAATCCCTGTTTACCGAAGAGAGATGTGTAAATTCGCTGGCCACGAAATAGACACTCCCCCTTCCGATACGCTAGTGGGCCATGCGGTATATAAGGTAAAGCTCTACCAATCCACAAGCAACTATCCGTCTGTTATATACGCAGTAGTTGTCGAGCTGGTTTCAATAGTAATGGAGCATAGAAATTCCCTATAGTAAGCGTGACTTCTCCTTCCGTCGGCAGGCAGCTGCACTCAGACACATGAAACCCCATGCCAATCAGGCACGAAATCCCTGATTAGCCGCATGCCCAATGGTGAAATCAGTCATCACACCCTGGCGGTGTTTGCGCAAGAAGTTGGTAAAGGCATCAAAAGGCATGGGACGGGCAAACAGGAAACCCTGCAACATGTCACAGCCTTCATTGATCAGAAAAGCGCTCTGCTGGGGGGTCTCCACCCCTTCTGCGACGATGGAGAGCGACATCGCTTTCGCCATGGCGATAGCAGCCCGCACGATGGCCACCCCTCTATTGTCGCTTTCGATGCCGTGGACCAGATCTCCATCCAGCTTGAGGGTGTCCAGAGGCAGCGCTTTCAGAGAGGTGAGAGACGAGTAGCCGGTGCCGAAATCATCCAGTTCGATGTGAAAACCCATATCACGCAGTGCATTGAGAATCACCCGTGCGCGATGGAGATCCTGCACCAGGCAGCTTTCGGTCAACTCCAGTTTCAGGCGACTCACATCAACGCCGGTACGGGCGACAATCGCCTGAACCTTCTGGAGAAACTGATCATCTGAAAATTGACGCGCACTAATGTTCACCGCCAGTGCGAAGTCTTCGGGCAGCTCCAAAAGATTGAGCTGCCGCAAGTGTTGGCAGGCTGTCTCCAGCACCCACTCACCGATAGGCAGTATCAACCCGGTTTCTTCAGCGATGGGAATAAAAGTGGCCGGAGAAATCGGACTTTCACCACGAGGAAACCAACGCAGCAACGCTTCAGCACCCAGAAGCTGCCCCTCCGCCGACACTTGGGGCTGGTAGTAGAGATGCAACTCGGTGTGATCGATGGCGTGTTGTAGAGCACCCACCAGAGCCGTGCGCGAGTTGATCACCGCCTGGCGCTCCTCATTAAAGAAGCAGACACGGTTGCGCCCCAGGTCTTTGGCCTCGAACATGGCCACATCGGCCTGCATGATCAGCTCGTCAACATCCTCTTCCACACCCTGAAACAGCGCCACACCGATGCTGACACTGGTTCTGTAGATGTGCTCATCCTCACCCAGTACATAGGCGCGTCCCAGTGTAGCGCGGATTTTCTCCGCCACCGCCAGGGCCTTGTTGCGCACATCACTCTCGTGCTGTCCCAACTGCTCCAGCACCGCGACAAATTCATCACCACCCAGACGGGCAATGGTATCGCTGGCGCGCACACAGTTCTGCAGACGTTTACCCACCTCCACCAGCAAAGCGTCACCAATGCT
>JAKSCN010000072.1 GCA_022360595.1 Chromatiales bacterium | reverse complement strand
TTCGTCCTACCGATATGTTGTGTCGCGTAAAGACAGAGCAGGAGGTCAAAGAGTACGCCGCCGCCTTTATTCAGCTTTATCGGGAGCAGGCGCATTATCTGGAGCGTACCGCACCCTGGATCGAACGGGTCGGTTTAGCCTATGTAAAAGAGCGCCTACTCAACGATGAGGTGGGCCGTAAGGCACTCTATAACCGCTTCATTGAGTCCCAGGCAATTGCACAGCAAGACCCTTGGAAAGCACGGGCAGAAGGTGAGCAGCCCCATGAATTCACACCATTAAAAGTTATCACTGCAACACGCTGAATCGGGAGAAGAGTTACCATGCAAGCAGCAGAACCGATGATAGACGACTGGATAGAGATCGGTGCACTGACCGACATCCCCCGATTAGGCTCACGCATTGTCAATGCACCGGATGGTGATATCGCCATCTTCCGTAATAGCCGAGACGAGGTTTTCGCCTTACTGAATAAATGCCCTCATAGAGGCGGCCCCCTATCGGAAGGGATACTATCAGGTCACACAGTCACATGCCCCTTACACAACTGGCGTATTCAACTGGTCTCTGGGGAAGCGGTAGCCCCCGACAAAGGGTGCGTCCCCATCTACCCCGTGAAAATTGAGAACGGGACGATCTATATCCAACTGTAAGTTGAGTTTGCACAAAGCGCTTTAGGTACCGGCACCAACTTTGTTGACTCCGCCACCTGAGGCTCAGGCGATTATTAGAGAGTGTCTATGGCCGTTAAAACAACCTGTCCTTACTGTGGTGTTGGTTGCGGTGTTATTGTTGAGCGAAGCAGTGACGGTTCGATAACAGTAACCGGCGACAAAGATCACCCTGCCAATTTCGGCCGATTATGTTCTAAAGGCACAGCGCTGGGACAAACCCTTGATCTGGACAACCGTCTACTCACCCCCCGCATCGGCGGCCACTCTGTCGACTGGGATGAAGCACTGAATGCCGTTGCCGCCGGTTTCCGTTCAGTAATAGAAGAGCATGGTCCTGATGCAGTGGCTTTCTATGTCTCCGGACAGTTATTGACTGAAGACTACTATGTCGCCAATAAACTGATGAAGGGGTTTATCGGCAGCGCCAACATCGACACCAACTCCCGCCTCTGTATGTCCTCGTCAGTAGCCGGACATAAGCGCGCGTTTGGTTCCGACACTGTACCCTGCAGTTATGAGGACCTTGAAATAGCGGACCTGATAGTGCTGGTCGGTTCAAATACAGCCTGGTGCCACCCCGTGCTGTTTCAACGTATTCGGCAGGCGAAGAAAGAGCGGCCAGCAATGAAAGTGGTCGTTATCGATCCACGCAAAACCGACACCTGTGACATTGCCGATCTGCACCTGCCGCTCAAGCCTGGAACGGATATCACACTGTTCAACGGTCTATTGGATTATCTCGATCGTGAAGATAGCATCGACTGGGAATTCATCATCAATGCAACTCAAGGCCTTCAGGATGCATTGATTGCTGCAAGGACGAATAATCATCCGGTTGTCACCACCGCCCGTGAAACCGGTTTGTGCCACAAGAGCATTCAGCAGTTCTATACCTGGTTTAGTCAAACTGAAAAGGTTGTTACCGTCTATTCACAGGGTGTAAATCAGTGGTCATGTGGAACCGACAAGGTCAATGCGATTATTAATTGCCACTTGGCGACAGGCCGAATTGGCAAACCGGGCATGGGACCCTTCTCCTTTACCGGGCAGCCTAATGCGATGGGTGGGCGCGAAGTAGGCGGACTGGCCAATCAGCTGGCTGCGCACATGGACTTCACCGATGAGGCGATAGATAGTGTTAAACGCTTTTGGCAATCCAATACGGTTGCGACAAAACCAGGCTTAAAAGCGGTCGATCTGTTTGAAGCGATAGAACGAGGCAAAGTGAAAGCAATCTGGATTATGGCAACCAACCCCGCTGTAAGCCTGCCTGAAGCCGACCGATTTAGAGAGGCATTAAGAGAGTGTCAGCTGGTTGTGGTATCCGACTGTGTTGATAACACCGATACGGCTGCCTGCGCTGATATTTTACTGCCCGCCACAACTTGGGGTGAAAAAGATGGAACAGTAACCAGCTCTGAACGACGCATCTCCAGACAACGCAACTTTCTTGGTGCCC
>JAKSCN010000244.1 GCA_022360595.1 Chromatiales bacterium | reverse complement strand
TAGGCTCAACAGTGACGATCAAATTAGTGTCAACAGGCCCTAGTAGATTCTCCCACCATCACACCGCATAATAACCGGCCAGTCACAACACAAAAACAACAAGGCCGTTGATCAATAATGCACACTGAAATCCCGTTACTCCTGGCCGCCATCGGCGTACTCGGCTTCGCCTGTCAATGGATCGCCTGGCGTCTGCGCATCCCGGCCATTCTTCCCCTGCTGCTCACCGGTATGCTGGTTGGCCCGGGGCTGGGTATTCTTGATCCCGATCAGCTTTTCGGTGAACTGCTGGTGCCCATTGTCTCTCTGGCCGTTGCGGTGATTCTGTTTGAGGGCAGCCTGACACTGAAATTCTCAGAGCTGCAAGGGCTAGGCACCGTAGTGCACCGGCTGGTGACAGTGGGCTCACTGATCAGCGCCACAGCCGCCACTCTGGCCGCCCACTATTTGGTCGATTTCGACTGGCCTATCGCCGTTCTGTTCGGCGCCTTGATGGTAGTCACCGGCCCCACGGTCATTGTACCGATGCTCAGGACCGTAAGGCCCAACGCCTCTATCGCCCAAGTGCTGCGCTGGGAGGGGATTGTGATCGATCCGCTCGGTGCTCTGTTTACCGTATTGGTCTTCGATTTTATCCTTACTCAACATCTCAGCGTCGGCAATCTGTTACTGGAGTTTGGTCATATCGTCGGCGTGGGAGCAGTGATCGGGCTGGCGGCCGGCTGGCTACTGGGGCTGGCCCTGCGTCACCACTGGGTGCCGGAGTATCTACACAATATCTTTGTTCTCAACACAGTGCTGATCGCCTTTGTCGTCTCCAACGCCCTCGCCGACGAGGCGGGACTGCTGGCTGTGACAGTGATGGGCATTGTGATGGCCAATATGCGCAGTGTGCCGGTGAAGGATATTCTCGATTTCAAGGAGAGCCTCACCATTCTATTGATCTCTGCCCTGTTCATCATCCTGGCAGCGCGTATCGATATCGCCTCCTTTGCCATTCTCGGCTGGGGCGCCGTGGGCGTATTTGCAGTACTGCAGTTTATTGGCCGCCCGATTAAAGTCGCGCTCTCCACCCTGGGCTCAAATTTAAACTGGCGTGAACGGGCACTGATCGCCTGGATCGGACCACGTGGTATCGTCGCCGCGGCCATTGCCGCGGTATTTGCGCTGAAGCTGGAGAGTGCCGGCATCGAGCAGGCCTCCCTGCTAGTGCCGCTAAGTTTCTCGATCATTATCGGCACCGTGGTATTTCAAAGCCTTACCGCCGGTTGGCTGGCGCGCCGCCTGGAGGTGGCCGAGCCGGCCCCTAATGGTCTGCTGATTATTGGCGCTAACCCCATAGCCCGCGCCATCGCCAAAGCGCTGCAACAGTTTGATCTGACTATACTATTAGCCGATGACAGCTGGGATAACATCAGCAAAGCACGCATGGAGGGGCTCAGCACTTACTATGGCAACCCCGTCTCGGAACACGCCGACCGGCATCTCGATCTGATCGGGATCGGCCGCATGCTCGGTCTCTCCCCCGACCCTCGCCGCAACGCGCTGGCCGCCATTCGTTATCGCACCGAATTCGGTGCAGAATCAGTCTATGCCCTGCAGAGCACGTTGGAGAATAACGATTCGGAAAAGCACCGCATCACTGAACACTACCGACCACGTACGCTGTTTGGCGCTGACAACAGCTTCAGCAAGCTCTCATCACTCATCAGCCAGGGAGCGGAGATACGCATCACAAAGCTCTCCGAGACCTTCGGTTTCGACACGTTGATGAATGAAGCAGACAAAACCTTCATTCCACTCTTTGCCGTCGACCCCAAACAGCACCTGCGGGTTTTCTGCAGTGAATCGGCCATCGAGCCCGATGGCGATTGGCACGTTATCGGGCTCAGCTACAGCAGCGATCAGCTAGGGTCTGATGGTTCATCCGGTTAGGGCTCAGCCAACTCAAAAACATCCGGGTCAAGCTCTGCCCCAAGCTTCCGCTATACCTTCTATAGGAAGCAGAACAGGCGGTATGCGATAACCTCAAAGTGGCACTGGATTATCGTCCAATACTTGACTACTTTTATTCATATAGCGTCAATCTGCAGCGGAACACCTCTCCGCAATCAAAGGCTGAATGAGAACACACTGAGTATGCGTGCAACTCGCGTGCATCAAAGGTAGAGCACTGTATGAATAGTCAGAAAGTCCGGCAACTAAAAGAACAACTGTTTGAAGACTTCACCAACCACCCAATGGCCAAACCGGGTGATGAAGAGACCAAACAGATCGAGGCGTTATTAAACCTCTATTACCGTCATATATCGGAAGAAGACCTCAGTGATGAGAACCCCGCGGATCTGTTGGGCGCGGTCATTGCCCATTGGCAACTGCTGAAAGAGTGGCGCGACGGAGAGAGCCATATTCGCGTCTACAACCCTAATTTTGAGGAGCACGGCTGGCAAAGCGCCCACACCATTATTGAAGTGGTGTCCAACGATATGGCCTTTCTGGTCGACTCACTCTCCATGGCCCTGAACCGCATCGGCCTGACCATTCATCTGACCATTCATCCGGTGGTCGGCACCAAACGCGATAAACAAAACAGGCTGGAAGCGATCATGGAGAGCGGCGCCAAAGACGCCCGTAGTGAATCATTGATCCGTTTCCAGATTGAAAAACAGCTCGCCAGCGAGGCACTGCACGCCATTGAAGAGCTGGTCAACGACGTCATCAAAGCAGTCAGTTACGCCAACCATGACTGGCTTCAGATGAAAGAGACGGCGGTCGCCATTCGATCAAACAATATTCCAGCCAAAGCCAAGATCAGTAGTGACGATTTGCAAGAGAGCAACGCCTTGATCGACTGGATCTGCAACGATCACTTCACCTTTCTCGCCTATTGTGAATTCGACCTGAATAGCAATAATGAGCTGGCTCTGAACCAAGAGAATATTCTCGGCATCTTTAAAGACAACAGTGACGCTATCCAGACAATCAAAGCAACCGTGCCGGTGCTCGGCGAGCGCTTTACCCAGTTTGATGGCCATCTGGTGATAACAAAATGCAACAGCACATCAAAAGTTCATCGCCCCGCCTATATGGACTTTATCGGGGTGAAACGCTACGGCAGTGACGGCAAGGTAAACGGTCTCCACTGTATTCTTGGCCTGTTCACCTCGGCAGCCTACAGCAGCCCGCCACGGGATATTCCGCTGCTGCGCAAGAAGGTCAAAGAGGTGATGGATGGCACAGCGCTTCCCTACTACGGCCATTCAGGCAAAGCCCTGCAGAACATCCTGGACACCTATCCTCGCGACGCCCTGTTTCAAACGCCCGTCGATGAACTGTGCGAAATATCCATGGGCATCCTTGGCTTGCAAGAGCGTCAACGCACCCGGCTGTTTATCTCTAAAGATGCCTTTAACCGCTTCTATAACTGCCTTATCTATCTACCCAGAGAACGCTTCAACCGGGAACTGAGAATACGTCTTCAGAAAGTATTGGTTGAGACCCTGCAAGGCACCGAAGTGGAGTTCAACACCTTTTTCAACGAGTCGATTCTCGCTCGTATCCACTTCATTATTCACTGTCCACTGGATGCGAAGATCGAGTTTGACTTCCAGGAGTTGGAGCAGCGTGTCGTCGAGGCCGCCATGACTTGGCAGGACGGGCTGAAATCGGCGCTGATCGAGCAGTATGGTGAAGCGACCGCCGCCAGCTACTTTCGCGAATACTCCCAGGCTTTCCCCGGCGGTTTCCGCGAGGACTTCTACCCACGTACTGCCGCGACAGACATATCCCGCATCGAAAATGCACGCACCACGGGGCTATTGGGGCTCAACTTCTATCGCCCTATTCTGGAGCAGCAAAACCGGGTGCACCTGCGCCTCTACTCTGCCGGGCACCCAGTCCCCCTCTCTGAAGCGATCCCAATTTTGGAGAACATGGGGCTGAGTGTTTTTGGTGAGCGCCCCTACCGTATCCGCCACAGATCCGGCGATATCTGGGTGCACGACTTCTCCATGAGTTACGCCACCGGCTTCGAGCACCTGACCGATGAGATCAACCAACTCTTCCAGGAAGCATTTCTAAAAACCTGGCTGGGCGAGACCGATAACGACGGTTTCAATCAACTGGTTCTGGCCGGCGGCTTGTCGTGGAAACAGGTGGTGCTTATCCGGGCCTATAGCCAATACCTGAAGCAGATCAAAACACCCTACAGTACCGCCTATATCATCGACAGCCTGGTGCACAATGCTCCAATCGCCTGTCGTCTGGTGGGGCTCTTTGAGCAGCGCTTTAGCCCCGACAAGAGACGCAGCCAGGAGAGCTTTGATAAGAAGCTGCAGAAGATCGAAGAGAAACTGGAGAGTGTCGCCAGTCTCGACCAAGACAAAATTCTACGCAACTTCGTCAATCTGATTCAGGCAACCATACGCACCAACTTCTATCAAACCGACGCGTCAGGCAAGAGCAAGAGCTACATCTCATTCAAGATAGACCCCAGCCTGGTCAACGAGATGCCGTTGCCGAAACCGATGTTTGAGATCTACGTCTTCTCCTCCCGAATCGAAGGTGTACATCTGCGTGGCGGCGAAGTGGCGCGGGGCGGCTTGCGCTGGTCAGACCGCATGGAGGACTTCCGTACCGAGGTACTGGGTCTGATGAAGGCGCAGATGGTGAAGAATACGGTAATCGTCCCTGTCGGTTCAAAGGGCGGTTTCATCGTCAAGCAGATGCCCAAGGACAACGACCGTGATGTCGTCATGAAAGAGGTTGTGAGCTGCTACGAAACCTTCCTGCGCGGCATGCTCGATCTAACCGATAACCTGGTGGCGGGAGAGGTGGCGCCACCGGACCGGGTCATCCGCCACGATAAAGATGACCCCTATCTCGTCATTGCCGCCGACAAAGGCACCGCCACCTTCTCGGATATTGCCAACGGTATCGCCAATGAGTACAACTTCTGGCTGGGCGACGCCTTCGCTTCGGGCGGATCGGACGGCTATGACCATAAGAAGATGGGCATCACCGCACGTGGCGCCTGGGAGTCTGTCAAGCGCAACTTTCGCGAGCTGGGCACCGACATTCAAACCACCGATTTTCGCGTTATTGGTATCGGTGACATGTCGGGTGATGTGTTCGGCAACGGCATGCTGTTGTCGCGCCATATCAAGCTGGTTGGCGCCTTCAACCATCTACACATTTTCCTTGACCCCGATCCCGACCCAGAGGCTTCATTTCAGGAACGTGAGCGGCTCTTCAAACTGTCGAGATCAACCTGGCGAGACTACGACAGCAAATTGATCTCCAAGGGCGGTGGCATCTACTCCCGCAGCGCCAAATCGATCACGCTAAGCGAAGAGGTGAAAAGCATGATCGGCACCAAAGCCGATCGCATGACGCCTACCGAACTGATCAACGCATTACTGAAAGCGCCGGTGGATCTACTCTGGAATGGAGGCATTGGCACCTACATCAAGGCCGAGTCGGAGACCAACGAAGATGTCGGCGACAAGGCCAACGACACGCTGCGCATCAACGGTAAAGAGCTACGCTGCAAAGTGGTCGGTGAAGGGGGCAACCTGGGGGTCACCCAACTTGGCCGTATCGAATATGCCCAGCGTGGCGGCCTGATCTATACCGATGCTATCGACAACTCTGCCGGCGTGGTCTGCTCCGACCACGAGGTCAACATCCAAATCCTGCTCGGCCAGGTGGTCTCCAACGGCGACATGACCGAAAAACAGCGCAACAAACTGCTGGTTGAGATGACCGAT
>JAKSCN010000083.1 GCA_022360595.1 Chromatiales bacterium | reverse complement strand
CCCAGCGGACGCAGGCGCAACTCAACAATACGCGGTGTCCGCTCCAGCCGCTCGACCACCACAAACGGGACATTCTCGCGCGGGGGGAACAGCTTGGGCTGTGCATCTTCCGTTCCCCACTCGATCTCCAGCGTGTCGGAGAGCGGTTTAGCCATACACATCAGGCCATAACCCTCTTCCCGCTCCTCCTGAGACAGCGCCATATCCAGCACCATCCCCTGATCAAACTGCCCGTTGCGTACTTTGATCTTACACTCACCACAGGCACCCGCACGGCAGTTATTGGGGAGTGCAAAACCGGCTTTCTCCAAGGCCGACAGTACAGTTTCACCGTTGTCGCAATCAACTTCATGACCAGACGGAAACAATTTAATCTTGCTCATTACAACACCACTCATCTCATACTTTGGAAGGCTTTATATTAGGGCCTGTTAACAGGCCCTAGTGTTAACAGGCCCTAAACCCAGCCCTCTCTGCTATTACATTTATACTACTTGTTATTTTGTCTAAACCCTGATTAAGGCCGCAGCCTTAATCAGGGGCATCACTCTGCAGTCAGCAACCGGAGGACTCACTTAGAAGATAGGGATAATCTCATCCATATCGACGTCGGAGACCTCTTCACCGGTAATGCCTACCTCCGGAATAGCCGGGAATGGCGTATCGTAACGATCCAGCACTCCTTTCAGGTTAAGCATAGCGTTTCGCCAGTTCTCCTTCTTATCCTCATAGCTGGGGATACCGAAACCAGCAGCGCGGGCAACGGCTTCCCCTTCACGCTGCACATCGATGAAGTCATCCGGCAGATCCCAGAACTCACGGGGCGGCTCAAACAACACTGCGGAGAGAAACAGGTAACCGGCACGAATCTGCTTGGTGATAGTGGCCTTATCTTCAGCCTTCAGATTCGGATAGTCACGCTCCATCAGCGCCATACAGATCGCCATATGGCGGCCTTCATCACGTCCGATATTTTTGAACGCTTCCTGGAAAACGGTTTCACTACAGCTCTGAGACATCTGTTTAAAGATGGTCGCCGCAGCAATCTCACCCATCAGGAATGAGCTGAACAGTACCGCCAAGCTGTATTTTGGCACCGCTTTTTTATAGCCGTTCCAGTAACGGCCACCGTTGAAATAGAGCCACTTGGCATTACGCTGCAGCTTTTTACCCAGCTCGGTTTTTGGCTCATAGGTGAGCGGATCAGGATGATCCAGCAGCTTGGTGATAGCCAGACCACACATCTGCTCATGGTTCTGCTCATCACGGGTGACTGAGAAGAAGCAGCGACGCACAGGATCCTCTTCATGATCTTCATAGGTTTTGATCATCGCCTCTGCAAACACCGGTGGTGCAGAAGCATCGAATACCGACAGCAGCGTCCACCAGTAGGCGATAGACTCACGCTCTTCCCAGCTATAGCTGTCTGGATCAAAAGTGTCCCACGAGAGCTTGGCGGGATCCCAATACTCACGTTGGGATGCTTCCCATACCTCTTCCATCTTGGTGGTCTGACGCACCCAGCTCAGTGGGTAGATATTGGGTTGTGGCGTCTCCGGTGGAAACTCCATCTTATCTGCGAAAGTCTCTCTATCAGCCATCTTATCGCTCCTCTTATCTGTTGTATTTTCAGTGACCTGACAGCGTAATCGAAAGTTTTTTCTCTCTATCGCTGCAGGTCATTCACTTTATGTTACATAATAATAATTTTCAGAATTATTTATGTATCACATTAAGGTTAAAAAAATGGGACTGTGTCGTCGTAGCCGGTGAAGCAATCCACCAGCCGCGAAACATCAGCCCCTTCTCTTCTCTATTTGGCCACCATCGTCAGTACGTCGTAGGTGGCGACCAATTCACCGGTCTGGTTATAGACACGGGTATCCCATCTGACCTCACCATACTCCTCGTTTTCACGCGGAATTTTCTGCTTGCAGGTGAACTCCACCTGAATCTCATCATCGGGATTCAGAGGCGTCAGAAAACGCAGGTTCTCCAGCCCATAGTTGGCCAACACCGGACCGGGGGCAGGATCGACAAACAGCCCGGCTGCCGCCGAGACGATAAAGTAGCCGTGGGCCACACGTCCCTCAAAGAAGGGGTTGGCCTTGGCTGCCTCTTCGTCCATATGGGCATAAAACTTATCGCCGGAGAACTCGGCAAAGTGTTCGATATCGTCCAGCGTCACCTTACGTTTTTCAGTGGTGATGCTGTCACCGATCTTCAGCTCACCCAGTGACTTACGGAAGGGGTGAATGCCATCATCGTTACGCTTGGCACCGGCGATCCAACGGTCGGTGATATGGGACAGCGTGGTCGGTGAACCCTGCAGCGCCACCGCCTGCATATAGTGCAGCACGCCGCGCACACCACCCATCTCCTGACCACCACCGGCGCGGCCGGGACCACCGTGGATCAGGTTCGGCAGGGCTGAACCGTGACCAGTAGACTCTTTACCGCAGTCGCGATTACCGATCAGAATACGGCCGTGCCAGGAGCCGATACCCAGCACCATCTGGCGGGCGAACTCATCGTCATAGGTGAAGATCGAGCTGACCAGGCTACCCATGCCCATGCGGGCAATCTCGATCGCCTGTTCATTGCTGTCGTAGGGAATAACGGTGCTGACCGGGCCAAAGGCTTCGATATCGTGTACCGCTCTGCTCTCTAAAGGCTTGTCACAGTAAAGCAGATGCGGTGCGAAGAAAGCCCCATCTTTGGGCACTGAATCCATACCCGGATGATTGGCGCCGTCGTAGACGATGTCACAGCTCTCAGAGAGCTGGGCAACGCGTTCTGCCACTTCAGTGCACTGATCTTTACTGACCAACGCACCCATGCGGACTTCCTCATTCTGAGGATCACCCACCATCACTTTCTGAAGGCGGGCCTTCATCGCTTCAATCACTTCCGGAACAAATTTGCGTGGGACGATAGCTCGACGAATACAGGTACAGCGCTGACCCGCTTTGGTGGTCATTTCGCGAACCACCTCTTTAACGTACAGATCAAACTCCGGCGTACCAGGTTCGGCATCCGGACCCAGAATAGAGGCATTTAGAGAATCGGCCTCCATGGTAAAACGTACTGAGTTTTCAAGAAGTTTAGGATGCTGGCGCAGTTTCAGACCGGTTGCGGCAGAGCCGGTAAAGGTCACTGCATCCTGACAGGTCATGTGATCAAGTAGATCGCCCACACTACCACAAACCAACTGCAGTGAACCCTCTGGGAAAATGCCAGATTCAATAATTGCGCGAAACATCAATTCAGTCAGAAACGCACTCTGACTGGCAGGCTTGACGATTGCTGGTACACCGGCAATCAGCGTCGGCGCCAGCTTCTCCAACATCCCCCAGCAGGGAAAGTTGAAGGCGTTGATATGAACCGCCACACCCTCCAGTGGTACATAGATGTGCTGCCCCATGAAGCTGCCTTTGCGCGATAGCACCTCGGGCTGACCATCGATATAGACATGGCCATTGGGCATTTCACGACGCCCTTTGCCGGAGAAGGAGAAGAGTGTGGCGATACCGCCTTCGATATCCACCCAGGAATCTGAACGGGTTGCACCCGTTTCACGAGAGAGTTTATAGAACTCCTCTTTACGCTCTTGCAGATAGAGCGCCAGCTCTTTCAGCTTCATGGCGCGCTGATGGAAAGTCAATTCACGAAGTGCCGGGCCACCCACAGTTCGGGCGTAGTCGGCCATCCCGGCAAAATCGAGCCCGTCGCTATTGATATCCGCCACCGGCTGACCGGTGACAGCACTGGTCAGTGTCACCGGCGTGCCGGTACCACTCACCCATTTACCTTGAGCATAACTTTGCAACTGCATCTCTCTCTCCTCTTCTGTGGCCCGGCTTAGCGGATCACCTGGACAAAACCGATCAAACGTTTAGACCACTGATACTTCTTTATGCACCGGCCATTTACCCCTTTGGTAAAGCGCCACTGATCAAAAATTATTTGATACGTTTTTTTATTTTTAAGCTTGATTTTTGTAATACGTTAGGTTTATCTTTGACACAAGTCAAGTGAATTTATGACATTTGTCAGGGTTCGCACATAGAAAACCTCTATCCAAGAAAGAGGTCATAAAAACGTGTAGGAGGAGTGGATCCGGTGTCAGACTATTCGGATATCACCGTAGAGAAGCGTCAGCCGGGCACACTGCTGATCACGCTCAACCGACCTGAGGCGCGTAATGCACTACGCACTCATCTGTTGAGTGAAATAGCAGCTGTACTCAGCGATGCAGAACAAGATGATATGGTCACCTGCGTCATCATCACTGGGGGCGAAAAAGTGTTTGCCGCCGGTGCCGATGTCAAAGAGATGGCCGAGCATAATGCTGTCTCTCTCTGGAGAGATGAGCGTCCGCGCCACTGGAAATCTATCCGCGAGTTCAGCAAGCCGATCATCGCAGCGGTGAACGGCTTCTGCCTGGGTGGCGGTTTTGAGCTGGCCATGCACGCCGACATCATCATTGCCGGCAGCAACGCCCAATTTGGTCAACCCGAAATCAACCTCGGCATTATTCCCGGCGCCGGTGGCACCCAGCGTCTGGTGCGTACCGTCGGTAAATCCCTGGCGATGAAGATGATCCTCAGCGGTGAGTTCATCTCTGCTGACGAGGCACTCACTGCCGGTATTGCAGCGGAAATCACCCAGCCGGAGAACACCCTGCGCCGTGCTGAAAAGCTGGCCGCAACTATCGCCAAGAAGTCACCCATCGCATTGAAAGTGGCCAAGCAGGCTATCCTCAATGCCTATGAAACATCGCTGGAACAGGGATTGGATAACGAACGCAAAGCCTTCCTGTTCCTGGCTGCGACCGAAGACCGGAACGAAGGCATCGCCGCCTTCATGGAAAAGCGCAGCCCCAAATTCACCGGAAACTAAACGGAACCCAATTTTATGAGTTACCAGAACATTCTTTTCACCCAGGAGAACGGCGTCGCCGTACTGACCCTGAATCGCCCTGAGAGCCTGAACAGCTTCAATACCGACATGCATGCCGAGGTGCGCGAAGCGATGAAACAGGTCCAGCGTGATCCTGCTATCCGCTGCCTGGTGATCACAGGCGCCGGCCGCGGTTTCTGTGCCGGTCAGGACCTGAACGACCGTGCCGTGGCGCCGGGTGAATCGATGCCGGATCTGAGTGAGTCGATCGAAAAGAACTACAACCCGCTGGTGCGTGCTATCACCGAGCTGGAGAAGCCGGTAATCTGCGCCGTCAACGGTGTGGCTGCCGGTGCGGGCGCCAATCTGGCCCTCACCTGCGACATCGTGCTGGCGGCAAAGTCGGCCAACTTCATCCAGGGCTTCTCCAAGATTGGCCTGGTGCCCGATTCAGGCGGCACCTGGACCCTTCCCCGTCTGATCGGCCGTGCCCGGGCAATGGGCATGATCCTGCTCAACCACAAGCTCTCTGCCGAGCAGGCAAAAGAGTGGGGCATGATCTGGGAGGTGTTCGACGATGAAGCACTCGTGCCGGAAACCATGAAACTGGCTGAGCAGCTTGCCCAGCAGCCCACCAAAGGTTTTGGTCTGAGCAAACGCGCCATCAACGCCGCCGGCGGCAACAGTCTCGATCAACAACTCGAGATGGAACGCGAACTGCAGTCTATCGCCGGTCGCAGCCACGACTACCGTGAAGGTGTCAACGCATTCCTGGAAAAACGCAAACCCGAGTTCCGCGGAGAATAATCGTCCATGAGCGCATTAGATAAAAGTAAAACTGTCGCGGTGATCGGTGCAGGCACCATGGGTGCCGGCGTGGCGCAGGTTGCCGCAGCAGCCGGGCATACAACCCTGCTGTTTGATACCAATGCAGAAGCTATCGAACGCGGCATTGCCGGTATCAGCAAAGGGTTAAATCGTCTGGTCGAACGCGGCAAGATGGATGAACAGCAACGCGACGCAATCCTCGCTAACCTTCATCCAGTAACCGAACTGGAGCAACTCGCACCTGCTACTCTGGTAATTGAGGCGATTATTGAAGATCTTGCCACCAAGCAAAGTCTGTTCCGTCAGTTAGAAGATATTTGCGGTGAAGAGACCATTCTCGCCACCAATACCTCGTCACTCTCGGTGACCGCTATCGCCGCAAAGCTACAGCGCCCCGGCAATCTGGTCGGTATGCACTTCTTCAACCCGGCCCCGATCATGAAATTGGTCGAGGTGGTGAGTGGCATTACCACAAACAAAACAGTCGCTGAGAAGGTCTACGACACCTCACTCGCCTGGGGTAAACACGCTGTCTACGCCAAATCCACCCCTGGGTTTATTGTCAACCGTGTCGCCCGCCCCTTCTATGCCGAAGGACTCCGCGCCCTGGAAGAGGGAGCAGCCGATGCCGCTACACTGGACGCAATCATGCGCGAAAGCGGTGGTTTCCGCATGGGCCCGTTTGAATTGATGGACCTGATCGGTCACGACGTCAACTACGCAGTCACCTGCTCGGTGTTCGACGCTTATTATAATGATCCACGCTTCCTGCCCTCACTCACGCAGAAAGAGCTGGTCGACGGTGGTCTGCTCGGTCGTAAATCGGGCCGTGGCTTCTACAACTAT
>JAKSCN010000180.1 GCA_022360595.1 Chromatiales bacterium | reverse complement strand
CGTTCCACTCCAGCGTGTCACACTCAACCCAGTTCTCGTGGCCAGAGGCTGTGACATCGCCATCGATACCATCAATCTTCAAATAAATTGCCATTGTTATTCACTTCCTTTTTTATCTGTCGTTAGCGACAGGGCTATTATCGCCCACCTAATGGCTCAATCGGTGAGCCTTATTGGCAATCAAATAGATATTTATTAACTGTTCCCCCACAGTTTCAAATGCGATCGATTCGACTAGAGTTCCATCTTTGTCACTAAAACAATCACTATCCAGCATTCACGCCTTTGGGTTGCAGCAAGTATCTCCTACTATCAAAAAATCAGACGGTAATCGATTTCCGTAAACGGATTACATACTACGATGCGCCTTTATATTCACAACCCGCTGCTCGGGGTATTGAAGCGCTAAAGCGAGGGTTGCCATCTGGCGTTGCATCTGATTGCCGAACTCAAGGGTTTGGGCAAGGTCGTCTGAGGAGTATGAGAGCCCATTCAGATAGCGCAGGCCTTCTGGAAAGCGTGCCTGATGGTTTTCCCACCATGCTCGAACTTCCGCCTCTCCTGGCCGTGGAAGGTCTGTCTCGTAGCTTTGAGCCCAATGGTCCTGCTTTCTGCGTTTATTGATGTTGTCGTGATCCTCCTCTTGGGCCTGCCTGAAAGGTGTATCGGTGACGGGGCTCAGGTCGTCCTCTTCAATATCCACACCCGTGATAAAGGCAAACGCATCACCCGCTACCGGGCCAAATTCATCGTCCGCCAACCACGCAAATATTTTATCGATACTCTCGGGCAAGCCGGACAATCCAAGGTTATAGAGCTTGATTCTGGGCGACAGCGAGGAACTTTCAATGGCTTTGATCAGCTCAACAACCTGCGCATGGGTCAGCAGCGGGTAAATCAGCATCAGGGCGTCGCGTAAAAACGGCGTATCGGTCGTCGCAAAAACCTGGAGCTTCGGCAAATAGTGATGAGCACCTAACAGAATGGCGGCACGAATGGCGTGAAAGCAAATGGCCTCTTCACTGTGATCAATGTAAGCGTCCAGCCGTATACCCGAATGCAGTTTATTGTCACCTATCAGGCGCAGTGTCTGGATTGCAACACGCGTATCATTATCATCAAGACAAGTTTGAAGCTGCTGGTCATTGAGTGGTGCATTGTGATGGCGAATGGCGGTTAGTGCCGCGCAACGTGCTGCCGGGTTGGTGCTTTGGAAGGCTAAAATCAAGAAATCACGAACGGCGTCAAAGGGCAGCCAGCAGAGGGCGCTAGCCAACTCGCGCCACTGTTTACCTTGCTCATCAACTTGCTTAAGAAGCTGCTCGAAACGGGCTATATTTTGCGTCTCAATCATCAGCAGAGCATGAACAAACAGACCGCCCCAATCATCCAGCGCAATACTCTCCACGGTGTCGGGGTAACTCTGCAGCTGCATTCTGATCAGATCAAGAAACGCTTCAAGCCGTTGATCAAACTCAGCGATATCCTGCTTTCCAAACCGGGGAGAGACAACCGCTTGATCGCGCATCACCCAAGCGAAGGGAGCATCATGGCGAAGTTGAGCGTTAATTAGTGGTGAAAGTGACATGGAATGTAAACCGCCCCCTGCGTATACAGCTTATCCAGTGGCGCTATTTTACAAGAGTCAAAGAGAATATTCGCGTAGTTTCGTCACCTCAACTACGCCTTTTATCTCTGAACAGATCTTTGCTCACTTATTGTTCAAAGCCTTATCCGTTCTACACATTATAAGAGGAGAGAAGTATGTATTTGGCAGGTCAATCTGATCACATTTGATGGGGCCCTCTAGGCCCCCATCGGGTTTACTTCTTCGTCTCTTTCTTCAGTACATCGCGCAGATCGCCCAAGGCGTCCACGCTATCTTCGGTAGCACGCAGCATGTGTTCCAGCAGTTGCGCTTCATCTTGCGGTGTGGGACCACCGCCGTAGAGGTATTTCCACTGCTTGCCGTCAAACAGAGCGACTGAGTAAAAGCCTGCCATCATCAGCAGGCCGTGGCCTACATCCAGCCGATGGGCATAGATAGGGGCGATCTGCCCCTCAAAGTCATAACGTTCCGGCACCAGGGATTTGGCATTGTGGTCAAGCACATAAACACCCTCTTCACTGCCCATGTAGATACGCCCGTTGTAACTCACCACGCTGACCAGTTTAGGGCCCACCTCTTCGGGAAAGTAGGATTCCCACTGATCTCCCCGGCCACGTATCACTACGCCCCAGGCACCGACGATATAGACATAACCATCTTCGGCGCAGCAGACCGCTTTCGGTCTGAAGTGCTTGTCCGTTACATCCAACGGTGTCCAGGTTCCCCCATCGTAGTGCCAGACATCACTGTCACCACCAACAGCATAGAGGTCATTATGATCAAAGCCGTCCAGATCAGTAAAACCCGCACCTTTGTCACCCTCTTGCCACAGTCCTTCACTGAGGTGCTCCCAGTCGTTAGGGCCACGGCGGCGGGTGACGGTGCGTAACCACCCTATTCCGTAGACTTCACCTTTTATCGTAACGACATCTTCCACTCTTTTTTCT
>JAKSCN010000517.1 GCA_022360595.1 Chromatiales bacterium | reverse complement strand
GGTTACCGAACTGGCACGTATTATTCGCCCAGGCGGTTTTTTCCATGCCGCCACCGACTGGGAGAACTACGCGGAACAGATGATGGAGATGCTTAGCGCCACCCCCGAGCTATTCAGCAACAGTGCCGGCAAAGGCGCCTTTACCCCACGCCCAGACTACCGTCCGCTGACCAAGTTTGAGCAGCGCGGTCAGCGTCTCGGGCACGGTGTCTGGGATCTAATCTTCACCCGTAACTGAGAACGCCAATGCCCAGCCTGGCGCTACAGCAGTTCAGCTCTCCTGGACTGCAACCCTTTGACCTGAACCTGGAGACCGGGCAGTGCATTACCCTCTCGGGCCCCTCGGGTTGTGGAAAAACCCGACTGTTGCGCGCGATCGCCGATCTCGATCCCAACAGCGGCCAGATCCACCTTAACGGCACACCGCGCGATCAGCTCTCACCCACCGAATGGCGCAGCCGAGTCGGCTATCTCCCCGCCGAGAGTCACTGGTGGCAAACGCAAGTCAGAGATCATTTCGACGCAGAGAAAGATACCAGCCAACTGGAGCCACTCTTTCAAGCGCTCGGTTTCACGCTGGATACCCTCACTTGGGAGATAGCACGCCTCTCCAGTGGTGAACGTCAACGACTGGCTCTGATACGGCTATTGTCAGGCGAACCCGAGATACTGCTGTTGGATGAGCCCACCGCCAATCTCGATCGAACCAATATCGAAAAGGTGGAGGCGCTACTGGAAAGGTATCGCAGGGATCACAACAGGGGCATGCTGTGGGTCAGCCACGATCCTGAACAGCGGAGGCGTGTCGCCCAGAGGGCACTCCACTTTGAAAAAGGCAAACTAATGGAAGGTCAATGGAGCTGATTCAACTCACCCCCTGGGATCTCTCCATTGCCGCCCTGTTAGTGGTTGGGCTGGCCATTCTCTCCTGGCGACTGAGGCTTGGCATAGGGCAACGTATGCTCTGGGCCATGCTGCGTACGATCATCCAGCTCACCCTGCTGGGGCTCGTGCTGAAAACGCTGTTCAATCAGCAGAATCCACTGCTTATCGGACTGCTGGCGCTGTTCATGCTTGGCGTTGCCAGCTACGAGGTGATGGCCCGGCAAGAGCGCCGATTTGCTGGAAGCTGGGGCATCGGCATAGGCGCCATAGCCATGTTCAGCTCTTCGTTCAGTATCACCTTGATTGCAGTGCATATCGTCATCAATGTAGAGCCCTGGTACACACCGCAATACCTGATACCACTACTGGGAATGCTGCTTGGCAACACCATGTCGGGCATTGCTATTACTATGGATAACCTTAGCCAGCACGCCTATCTGCAGCGCGGCGCTATTGAAGCGCGACTCATTCTCGGCCACGGCTGGGACAGCGCCATCCGGGAGATTCGTCGTAACGCACTGCGTGCTGGGCTTATTCCGATTATCAACGCAATGGCAGCGGCCGGCATTGTCAGCCTGCCGGGTATGATGACGGGACAAATCCTGGCAGGCAGCCCGCCTCTGGAGGCGGCCAAGTATCAGATCATGATTATGCTACTGATTGCTGCGGGAACCGGATTGGGCTCAACTCTCGCTGTCTGGATTGGCTCTTACCGTCTCTTTGATGAGCGCCAACGGCTGCGCCTGGACCGCCTAAAGGGAGGTCGTTATACAGGCACTTAGGCTTTCCCACCCTCTTGTTTAACACGCAATAACTTCAGGACCAATACAACAAAAGGAGCGCCATGCAGCAGCAGATCAAAAATATCGATAGGCTTCACCAAACTCCCATCTGCCAGCATTTTCAGCTTCTCCCAGACATGGGGTTCTGGCACAAATGGCGCCAATCCTAAAAATACAGCCGCCACGATCACAAACGGCATGGGCAGTTCATCTAACCAATTCATCTCACTCCAACTCCAACATCAAATCTTATTCGCAGTCTGGGCACAGCTTTCGGTAGAGGGCTAAATCGGCCTCGCTGAAACAGCATGCGATTATCAACTCCAGCTCTTGAGTCCGCCGCATCTCCTCTAACGCGATACGGGTGGCAGGCTCTTTGGGATACCCATAAACTCCGGTACTAATTGCTGGAAAGGCGATGCTTTTCAGCCCCTTTTCTGCCGCCAAGGTCAAGGCGTTGTGATAACAGCTACGCAACAGTTCAGGCTCATTTGCATCACCACCCTGCCAGACCGGCCCGACAGTATGGATCACCCAAGCTGCTGGTAAATTGAAACCGGGCGTAATACGCACCTCCCCGGTGGGGCAACCACCCAGGGTACGACAGACCGCCAACAACTCAGGCCCGGCAGCCCGGTGGATGGCACCATCCACTCCGCCACCGCCCAGCAGTGAGCTGTTGGCGGCATTCACTATGGCATCCACCTGCAACTGAGTAATATCACCCTGGATAAGCTGGATCTTTGCCATCTTTAGCTCCTCAATGCCTTCAGGAAATTATTATCGCACAGAGTTGCCTTTAATCTCGTGACCTCTTAGGATCGAGGCTGTTTGACCACCTAGTACCAGAGACCATGTCCGCAGTAACCACCCTTCTACTATTAGCCGCCATTATCTGGTTTTGGCTGGATAGCGCCCGCGCCCGGGAGATCGCCACAGGGATCTGCAGCGCAGCCTGCAAGCAGCGCGATGTGCAGTTTCTGGATCAGACTGTCGCATTACGCAAGATTGGTTTGCGCTGGACACGCAACGGTATTCGATTTCGCCGGGTATTCCGTTTCGATTTCAGCGAAGAGGGCGCTGGCCGCCG
>JAKSCN010000666.1 GCA_022360595.1 Chromatiales bacterium | reverse complement strand
TAGCCACATGATCAGCATCCAGCGAGCGATCAGACAGAATCAGAATATTGTAATCCTCTCTAACCGCCTTCTCAGCCGCTTCACAAAGTTTTTCCAAAGCCGCTTCCATACCCGCAGCACCCTGCTCCATCGAATAGCAAATATTCAGGGTCTTGGTGCGGAAGGCACCCTTGGTGCTGTCTTCAATATCGCGGATACGCTCCAGATCGGCGTTGGTCAGCACCGGCTGGTTGATCTCCAAACGCATATCCGGACCGCCGTCTTCCATACCCAGTAGGTTGGGACGTGGGCCGATCAGCGTTACCAGTGACATGACAATCTCTTCGCGGATTGGATCGATCGGCGGATTGGTCACCTGGGCGAAGTTCTGCTTGAAATAGGTCGATAGGTGCTTGGCCTTGCGTGAGAGTACAGAAGGCGGCACATCGGTACCCATAGAGCCGGTTGCCTCCTGGCCAGTCAGAACCATGGGCACAAGCAGGAATTTGATCTCTTCCTGGGTGTAACCGAAGGCCTGCTGAAAATCGAGCAGTGTAGCGGTATCGGGGCTCATGGCGCCGACCACTTCAGGGAGCTGATCCAGGTGGATCTGAGTCTTATCCAGCCACTCCTGATAAGGCTTGGCGCTGGCCAGGTCAGCTTTCAACTCTTCGTCATCAATAATTCGACCCTGCTCCATGTCGATCAGGAACATCTTGCCGGGCTGCAAGCGCCACTTCTTGATGATCTTCTCTTCGGGAATATCCAACACACCCATCTCTGAACCCATGACAACCAGGTCATCATCGGTAATCAGGTAACGGGCTGGGCGCAGACCGTTACGGTCCAGAGTGGCACCAATCTGACGGCCATCGGTGAATGCAACAGCAGCTGGGCCATCCCAAGGCTCCATCAGGGCAGCGTGATACTCATAGAAGGCGCGACGCTTTTCATCCATCAGTGGGTTGCCGGACCAAGCCTCCGGGATCAGCATCATCATGGCATGGGCCAGTGAGTAGCCACCCATCACCAGCAGTTCGAGAGCGTTATCAAAAGAGGCTGAATCAGACTGGCCCTCATTGGTCAACGGCCAAATCTTCTCCAGGTCATCACCCAGAATCTTCGAGGCCATTGAACCGCGACGCGCCATCATCCAGTTCAGGTTACCGCGCAGTGTGTTGATCTCACCATTATGGGCGATCATGCGGAACGGATGGGCGAGATCCCAGGTTGGGAAGGTGTTGGTGGAGAAGCGCTGATGAACCAGCGCCAATGCTGAGTCCATACGCTCATCGCACAGATCAGGGTAGTATTCACCTACCTGATCAGCCAGCAACATACCTTTATAGTTGATGGTGCGTGATGACAGCGACAAGAAGTAGAAGGCCTCACGATTGACCATGTCCGAAGCAGCAACGGTATTGGAGATCTGCTTGCGAATCACGAACAGCTTACGCTCGAAGCTATCCTGGTCAGCGCAGTTCTCGCCACGGGAGATGAAAACCTGGCGAATAGTTGGCTCGGTCGGCAGTACACTGTAGCCCAAGCCTTCGTTATTGACCGGCACATCACGCCAGCCGATAACAATTTGGCCATTCTCAGCAACCACTTCGCGAACCATCTGCTCAGCCCGCTTAACCGCCGCAGAATCTTGCGGCAGAAACAGCATACCAACTGCATAATGGCCTGCTTCAGGCAGATCAAAATCGACAACAGCACGGAAGAAGGCATCTGGAAGCTGAATGAGAATACCAGCACCATCACCGGCACGGGGATCAGCACCCACGGCACCACGGTGGGTTAAACGCTCCAATATGCCCAGTCCCTGCTGGATGATCTTGTGGCTCTTACGTCCTTTGATATCAGCAACAAAGCCAACACCACAGGCGTCATGTTCGTTGCGGGGGTCATACAGCCCCTGCTTCGCTGGCAAAGCCCCTAGACTCATCGTAAACCTCTTTATAATTTCATCCGGGGAGAAAACCTATCACAGGTTTTCCTCCAATTTGTAGGTTACCCGACCCGCCCTCGACATAAGGGTGAATCGCCCAAAATGACCGGCATCTACTGCACAAGTCGGCAAACGGAACCGCGTAGGATACTGGAGAATTAGGATTCAGGCTAGTTTTTGGGGTCAAAAACCTGAGTCATACCAAGGAATTGAAGGGCATTTTGGGGTTTTGGAGTTCAATTTCGCTGCTGCAAAGCAGCATGAACAGACTTGAGATCTCTGGGCCAAATATCTTTTTTATTCAGCCGCTTAGATAGTTTTTGCCTGGCTGTCAGGGCTGCAGCTCGATCGGGGTAGACCCCATACACCACAGCATACCAGTCTCTCCCGTTCAAAAAAGTGCGAAAGTAGCGCGCCTCTGCCCCCAAGGCGTAACGCTTGATGTATTTCTTAGCGCCAGACTCATTGCCAACCCCTATCAATTGCAAGGTATAAGCGGTTGGTTTCTGTTGAAGCAACTGTTGCTCAGCTTCAGTGTAGGGTGTTGATGTTGTTTGCGGTTCAGGCTTCGCCACTTCACTCACAGATGGAGCAGGCTGGTCAGCTTGCGGCGCCACATCAGGTTTTTTTTCAACCGACTTATCCGATGATGCTACCACCGGCAATGGGTCAGGCTGTGAGGCGGTCGTAGAATCGGAAGCAACACTAATCGCCTGCACTTCAGGCTCGCTTATATTATTGGGCACAATAGTTTCGGAAGGCAGCAGCTCAACCTCCAGAGTCGGCTCGGAGGCATCTTGAGGCGCTTCTATAGGTACCCGGACTGGCAACCCAGCCCCGGCTTGCTGCACCGGTTGATCCTGAATCTCAGGCAAGGTAACAGGAACAGTCTCTTCCCCAGGCAGCTCTCTCAATGGGGAGCCCTCCACATCCTCGTCTGCCGCCCCCATATCTCCCTTTGCGGTAATAGGCATCTCAACTTTATCTGCATCAGGAGAAAGAAGTGGAGGCTCATTCAGCGGTGTTGCATCAAATAGGTTATTGATATGCTCCTGAAAAATCAGGACTCCTCCCACCACGCCAGCAAACACCAGAGCGCCCACAATTTTTAGAATAGGTAAATTGCTTAACCCCACAGAGCGCTTTGAAGTAGATAATGGCTCAGAGCTCCTTTCTATCAGTAGTTGTTCAAGCCGTGCCTTGATCTCACCAATATTGCCCCTCGAATCACGACAGAGTTTGTCGATCTCAGTTGCAGTGAGAGTTCGATCAACACCCATCCGCTGAAAAATAAATTCCGCAAAGGTCTCAGTAATTGCTCGGCTTAATACCGGCA
Source organism: Chromatiales bacterium (assembly GCA_022360595.1). Taxonomy (GTDB): domain Bacteria; phylum Pseudomonadota; class Gammaproteobacteria; order Chromatiales; family Chromatiaceae; genus BM503. The sequence goes on along the minus strand of JAKSCN010000666.1, from coordinate 3,356 downwards.
TCTCAACCACTTGCAGTAGCTGCAGATTCATCGCCTGGATTTGTGGCGTAGTAAGGTGGCTCTCTATCTCTGGCGTAGCGAACATCAACACTCTCACCAAAGGCATAGTCTGTTGACGCTGCTCTACTAGTCGAAACAGCGTAATAACCGTCGCTATTGGGAGCTGGTTGGCATCATCCAAAACAATCACCGGCACTCGCCCCGCCACGTGCAGATACTCAAACCGCTGCAGTAGTGCTCCAGCATATCGGTTTCAATCTGAGCATCAAAACAGTCGCCCAGTAAACCGAGAAGCTGATCGGGTTGCATCAGCGGGTCGGCATTGATTCGGCAAACCAGCCAATTACTGGGGGCATTAGCGACAAAATAACTCAGAAATGTCGATTTTCCACTCTTATCAGCACCTTTAATCAGCGCTATTCGGTCGCTATTCTCGGTCAGGTGAAGCAACAGATTGGTCTTCTGCGTTAACTCAGAAGAGAGAAAGATATCTGAGTGAACGGTCGCAGTTAAACCCTCTGTCTGTGCAGCCATCTCTCCGCACCAACCTCTCTAGGCTACTTTTCCATATTCCGATAACGTTGCTTGGAGCAGTTGCGGATCAAAATCATCTGTAATCACTGATTGACCAAGCGCCTTCATCAAAACCAAACGTACACGCCCATCCATCACCTTCTTATCCACGGCCATCAACTCCAGAAATTGCTCTGGCGTTAGACTCCGGGGTGGGTCGACCGGCAGCTTTGCTCGCCTGATCAATGCCCGAACTTGGTCTTGATCATCTTGCGACAACCACCCCAAACGCCGGGATAGATCAGCCGCCATACACATACCGGTGGCTACAGCCTCGCCATGCAACCACTCACCATACCCCATGCCAGCCTCAATGGCATGGCCGAAAGTATGGCCCAAATTAAGGAGCGCTCTACGTCCTGCTTCCAGCTCATCCGCAGCAACCACCCGCGCTTTATCCTGGCACGAGCGTTCTATCGCATAGGTGAGCGCAATGGTGTCCCGCTGCAGAAGCTTGTCCATATTGGCATCCAGCCAGGAAAGAAACTCAGGATCATCAATCAGACCGTACTTGATCACTTCGGCGATACCAGCCGATAGCTGGCGATCATCCAAGGTGTTCAGTGTTTCTGTATCGATTATCACGCATTTGGGCTGGTAAAATGCACCGATCATGTTCTTGCCGGCGGGATGGTTTACACCGGTTTTACCCCCGACAGAGGAGTCAACCTGAGCAAGCAGTGTTGTCGGTATTTGGACAAAATTGACCCCACGCTGATAGCAGGCAGCAGCAAAGCCCGCCATATCGCCTATTACCCCACCACCTAACGCCACAATGGTGCATTGCCGATTGAATCGGCTCTCTAACAGGCGGTCGAAAATTTTTTCCCAAGTGGCGAGGTTCTTATAAGATTCACCATCCGGCAAAATTACCGCATCTGTATCACAACCACTCAGTGCTGATTGCACCTGTGTAAGATAGAGGGGTGCAACAGTCTCATTGGTGACGATCATCACCTGCTTATGCTGAATATGCCGCTGGTAGATGTTTGTATCTGCTAGCAAATTAGCCCCAATATAGATTGGGTAACTACGTTCGCCTAAATCAACGTGTAAGGTTTGCATCTTGTTTGTCATTAAAGCTCAAATAATCGTTCCGCCATTATCAATAATATAAACGATTATTTCCGCCGAATCTTTTCATTCAGTCATCCTGGCGCAGACGACGTACAATCTCTTTTGCTACCGACTGGGCGCTACGGTTTTCAGTTACAACGATGATATCCGCCATCTCCCGGTAGATCGGCTCCCGCTCCTCCATGAGAGACACCAAACGCTGGAGCGGATCTTCGGTCTGCAGCAAGGGCCTGTTTTTATCTTTTAGGGTGCGCTCATACTGCTGCTCTGGTGAGCAGTGCAAATAGACCACCACTCCACGTCCAGTTAATGCCTTTCTGTTCTCCACATCCAGCACAACACCACCACCCGTTGCCAATACGAGCCGATCTATCTCAGACAGCGCATCAACAACCGCGCTCTCCCGCTTACGGAATCCAGCCTCACCCTCAAAATCAAAAATGGTTGGGATATCAACCCCCGTTCTCCGCTGGATCTCCCAATCTGTATCATCAAACTGATAATCTAAAAGCTTTGCCAGCTGCTTGCCAATAGTACTTTTTCCAGTCCCCATGGGGCCAATCAGGAAAATTTTGTTCGCTTGTTTCATAACTCAAAGGTATGCCAGATAAGAACCTTGATCGCAAGCATTAAAAAAGGGGTTATGCTTAAGCATAACCCCTATGTGCGAAAACTAGGATAGATGACTAGCGCACACTGAGTGTCTCTTTGAGGATTTTTGGTGTTACAAAGATCAGCAACTCTTTGTTCTCATCACGCTGCAATCTCTGCTGGAATAGATTCCCAACATATGGAAGATCACCAAAAAACGGTACGCTCTCTCTATTGCTTTGCTCATTCCTCTCAAACACACCGCCCAGTACCACTGTTTCACCATTATCGACCAAGACTGATGTTCTAACTTCTCGTTTATCAATTGGCGGCACACCTAAGATTGAACGAGTAAAATCAGCGGTATCTTTAGTCACTTTCAAATCCATAATGACGCGATCATCCGGCGTAATATGCGGAGTCACTTCTAGCTTTAAAACAGCTTCTTTAAAAGATATAACAGTTGCACCGCTCGAAGATGCTTCCTGAAAAGGAATCTCGACACCCTGCTTGATAACTGCTTTATGCTGGTCTGACGTAATAACCCGTGGACTGGAGATGAGCTCCCCTCGCCCCTCTTGCTGCATAGCAGACAGCTCAAGTTGCAGGAGATAAGAACCCACCTTACCAACAAGCAGATTAACAGCCCCACCACGCCCTTGGGACAACTGCTGAGGCAAATTAACTAATAGAGCCTCTGACTCTGAATCAGCGGGATTTTCTATACCCGGAGCAATACCAAAAGTCCCCCCTAAATGCCCGGCTAGCCCCCCACCTAGGAGCGCAAAGTTATCATCACCAAATGTTGCATCAGTATTTAGACCAAATCTAACACCAATATCTTTAGCAAAATCATCATTAGCGATTACTACCCGCGAATCAACCATAACCTGCCGCACAGGAATATCCAACTGCTCAATAAGACGCCGAATATCATCCAGTTTAGCAGCTGTATCCATAACTAATAGCGTATTTGTACGCTCATCGACAGTAACATTACCACGCTCAGGCGTAAGCAGTTGGTTATCTGGACTCTTTAATAGCTCCTGAAGTGTTTTCGCTTTCGCATAATTAATCTGTATATATTCAGAATATAGCGGAGCCAACTCTTCTAT
>JAKSCN010000255.1 GCA_022360595.1 Chromatiales bacterium | reverse complement strand
TGGGCGCAGCCATCGGCATCGGTTTTCTCGGCGTGCTACCCTCTCTACTGATCATGACAGGTGTCGTTATCTGGTTGCGTCGGAGGAAGCGATAATGCCGAAGCGGGCTATGGTCAATCTGCTACTGTTGCTGGTGGTTATCGCCTTGGGGCTGGTGGTCTGGCTGACACCCGAAAAAGACCAAGCCCAAAACCTGGCAAAATTGACGAACCTCTCCCCTAACGATATCAGCCATATTCGCATCAGCAACAATAACGGCCCCACCTTTACCCTGGAGCGGAGCAAGAACGGCTGGTGGATGAGCCAGCCCTACCGGATAGCCGCCAACACCCCACGCATCGATATACTGCTGGATATAGTCGCTACACCCAGCCACGAGCAGTTCCCCCTACCCAAAGATCGGTTGGCGGAGTTCGGTCTGGACAAGCCAAGAGCAACCATGCAGTTCAACAGCACCGAGATGATCTTCGGCGGCACCCACCCTTACAACTATCGCCGCTATGTGCAGATTGGCAATCAGGTGCATCTGATCAACGACAACTTTCCCCACCACTTTCTTGCCGCCGCCGAGGCTTATGTCAGCCACAGTCTGCTGCCCCATGAGGCAAAGATCACCCGCATCAGTACCCCTGACTGGTCGATACAGAAAGTGGACAACCGTTGGCAACTCACCCCCGAAAACGGTGACATCAGCACCGATGCCCTGGTACGCAAAATTGAGGACTGGCAGACCACCTGGGCCGCCCAGGTCAGCCGTGTAGAAACCCCTGGCGCTACTCCACAGATCACTATTGCGCTGGAAGGCAGCCAGCAACCCATGACACTTCTGTTGGAGAAGCGGGATAACGGCATTCGATTGACCCGGGCCGACAACAACCTCAGCTACACCCTGCCCAATGGCGAGCTGCTTCAGCCCCCGGCAGGCACTGTGGAATAGCCATGCCTGAGTTGCCCGAAGTTGAAACCACTCGGCGCGGCATAGCGCCTCACATCAGTGGCAAAAAGGTCACGGCTGTTATAGTTCGCCAGCCCAAACTGCGCTGGCCAGTGCCGGAAGCATTGGCCGATATTCTCACTGGGTTGAAGATCGACGGCGTAGAGCGGCGGGCCAAATACCTGCTTCTAAATACTAAAAAAGGGACACTGATTCTGCACCTGGGGATGTCGGGCAGTCTGCGTATTCTACCGACCAAAACACCCGCCAGCGCACACGATCATGTGGATATCGTGTTCGGCAAGCAGTGCCTGCGCCTGCGCGATCCACGTCGCTTTGGCGCCGTGCTCTGGACTGAAGAGACACCTGAACAGCACCCGTTGATTGCCCATCTTGGCCCTGAACCACTCACCGATGCGTTTAGTGCCGACCATCTCTATGCGCAGTCGCGCAAGCGTTCAGTGCCGGTGAAAAACTTCATCATGGAGGGAAAAGTGGTGGTCGGTGTCGGGAACATCTACGCCAATGAATCGCTGTTTCTCAGCGGCATTCACCCTTTGAAGGCGTGCAGTAAGCTATCGCGCAACAGTTACCAACAGCTTAGCGACAACATCAAACAGGTATTGGCCGCCGCCATCGAGCAGGGCGGCACCACCTTGAAAGATTTTCAGCGTGAAGATGGCAAGCCCGGTTATTTCGCACAAGAGCTACAGGTCTACGGCAAGGCCGGTGAGCCCTGCCCCAACTGCGGTAAGGCGATCACTCAAAAACGGATTGGTCAACGTTCCAGTTTCTACTGTACTCGGTGCCAGAAGTAACAGGCCCTAGTTATCCAGCAGCGTCACCTGCGTCTCAGCACTCGCTTTATCGATAACCAGTTGGAGCTCGCAATACTCAGTCTTCTCACAAGGCGGTGTCGGGTCATCGGAGCAGCAAGTGCGGGCATCGACGCCGCCATAAAAGATTCCCACCTTCACCTGCACAGCCTCCGGGCTATCGGCGCTATTTAGCACAACCACACGTGGAGGAGTCATACCTACATAGCTGCTATGGGAGAGCCCCTGCTGCAGCGGAAGCAGTCCGGGATCGCTCTGCTCCAGCTCCTCTTTTAACTGGTCTGGGAATTGATCACTCCCCCAGCTCTGTAGTGCCTGTTCCAGTTTCATGCCATTCTGCCTGTGCTAAAACTATATCGACTATTGTATTCGATATTTTTTTACCTTTCCGAGGGCATTTAGCAGCGAAATAGGGTATGGTTCCACTGCATAAAAATGACTGCTCAGATACTGCCTAGATAGAGATCGATGAAATTTTTACAACTTTTCCATAGCGGCTTTGTGTCACTGTTTGCCATCATCAATGGCGTGATGATCTATCTGTTTCTGATGAAGCTGCCCTATGGGCTCGATCCCCTGCTGATCAGTCTGCAGCACTGGGATCAGCTAAGTCCCCAGATTGGTATTATGTTGACCATCGCGGTGATCCTGGTGGTGGTGGCCATTTTGCTGCCCTGGCGTTTGAGCACTGATCTGAAAAACCGCCTGCTCTATATGCAGGGGGAGTTTTCTCACCCGGCCAGCAACGCCTTTCTGAATAATCGCAGGCAACCCTTTGAGAGCAGTGCACTGCTGCAAGCGCACCCGTCAGTCAAAGACTCCGGTTTCAGCCGTAAAGTGCAGCGCGAGTATTGGCAGAAGCTTCATGACAAGCACGCCAATAACACCGTGGTGTTGAATACCCGCATTCATTGGCAACTCCTGCGCGATCTGTTCGTCATCAGCCTACTGTTCCTAACGGCCTTTGTGGTCAGTTATCTGGCCCAGATGAACACGCCCTTCCAACTGGTCGCTATCTATCTGTTCGTGTTTGGCGCGCAAGTGCTGTTTCTCTTTCTCACCGCCCGTCGGATCGGCTGGAAACTGGTCGATAACGTTCTGGCGGTCGATTTGGGGATGAAGGAAGGGGATACACCGGATAGCCGGTCCAACAGCAAGAAGAAGCGCTAATTAGTGTTAACAGGCCCTAGCTGATCACGGTGAGATCTTTCAGCTTGGGCGCGCGCTTACCGTCACGATAGGCGACCTGGGCAAGAAACAGCTCACCTGCGGCGATGGCGTCTGTCAGGGCATTATGCGCCGGATAGCGCGGTAATTTGTAGCGTGCCCGGGCGGCTCCCAGCCGCAGATCCCCCGACTGGATCGCCTTATCCCTGCTCCTGAAAGCACGTACTTCCAACGCCAGGGTATCGACCACCGGTCCGATGAAGGGGTAGCCGTAGATCCGTTTACAGGCGTTGCTGAGAAATTGATACTCAATGGCCGCATGGTGGGCCAGCATCACCTTACCGGCCAGGGCCGACAGCAGGATCGGCAGCGCCTCTTCCAGCGGTTTGGCACTGGCCGCTTCATCATCGAGAATACCGTGCACAACGGCAGAGGACTCGGGAATCTCTACCGTCGGCTTGGTGAGAAAGTGGGTGGCGTCATCCAGACAGAGGCTCTCGCCACGCACGGTAGTAAAGCCAATACTGAGAATCTGATCCGTTTTTTGATCCAACCCGGTGGTCTCATAATCGACCGCCAAATAGTCTACCTGTCGCCAATCGGAGTCCTTGTCTGGAAAATCGACTTCGTAGTAGTCACGCAGTGGACAATCGGGCATTTTCCGTGTCCACCAGTTGCGTCGTTCTTCCAAGTTAAACAGGTACTTCCATATCGACATAGGCGCTTCTACCTCTGATACCGCTGACTCAGCACATTCTGCATGGTGCGGACCACAGCAAACGCATCTTTGAGCTGATTGCGTTCAAAGTTGGAGAGGGCATCCGGTGACATATAGTTGTCGGGTTTGTCACCAACGCGAATCTGCCCGGCCTGATGCTCGATCCGCAGACCGCTGATAAACTCCAGGGCATCGTGCAGATTTCTCGCTCCATCTTCGGAAACCTCACCACCCTTTGCAACTACATCAAGACGATCCATGGTGTTGACCGCTTCGCTCCCCGAGGCTAGTGCATAAACACGGGCCAGATCCACAATCGGCACGATGCCGGTGTGTTTCAGATCAAAGGTATGGTCATGCTCGCCGCCCTTGATCAGTACAAAGTTACGGAAGAAACCGAGCGGGGGCTGGTGAGACAGGGCATTACCCGCCATGTGCGCCAGAAAGATACGGTTGCCGCGGGTCTTCTGGAGGAGGAACTGGCGGACATCCCGAAACAGATTCTGTTCACCGTAGACACAGCGCAGATCGAAAAAGACGCAGGTTAACATCAACGCTTTAGGTTCGGGCTGGTCGATCCATTTGCGGAAATACTCCTTCCAGGTTCGCAACGGCTGACGCCACTGATCGGTAATGGCCATCATTTCGCCAGGGCAGTAGATGTAACCACAGGCGTCCAGGCCATCGCAGACAAAGCGCGCCAAATCACGGAAATATTCTCCATGCTTGGCCGGGTCATAACTGTCATCGATGATCATGCAGTTGTCCTGATCCGATTTGGCGGTCTGCTCATTCCGCCCTTGCGAACCGGCGGCAATCCAGGCGTAGGGCACGGGCGGTGCGCCCAGCCTCTCCTCCGCCAGTTGCAGCAGACGGGTGGTGATGGCATCGGTCACCGCTGTGATCACATGTCCGGCGCTGTCGGCCGTGGCATCGGCACTGGCCAGACTGAGCAGCAGTTGCGGCACTTTGGCGCTGATCTCCTGCATCCGTTCGATCTCGGTCTGCTTGAAGATATCGCTGACCAGATAGACCGCCGAGGTGGTGTGGTGCTTGGTCAGGTCAGTCGCCGTAAGCATCCCGGCAACCTTACCCTCTTGGGTAACCGGCAGATGGTGAATGTTCTGCCGCGCCATCAGCAGTTGGGCTTCAAAGGCGTAGTCACCGATATCAGCGGTCAGTGGATCATGGGTCATGATCTCGGAGATCGGCAGATTGTAGTCGAGCCCTTTGGCGACCACCTGACTGCGCAGATCGCGGTCGGTAACAATCCCCACCAGAGACTCTTTTTCATCAACAATCAGCATGGAGGAGACGCGCTTGCCGCTCATCATCTCCGCCGTCTCACGAATAGTGGCTGACGGCAGCATGGTGATCGGCGACTTGCTGATAATCTCGCTGATCGGCACCGTCATCTGATTGGCCTGGGAGTTATCCTCCTGGCCCAGGGTGGCGAAGGCATCGCGCAATCGCCCCCCGCTCTTGCCGCGGAAGAAATAGGCGAAAGGAGGATAGCGGTTGCAGAGATCATCGACCTCTTTGGCTGGTAACTGATAGACCAGTGTATCTTCTATGGCGCTCACATTGTGGTCACCAGCCCCCTCGACCGCCGCGGTACGATAACCAAACACATCGCCCTCACCTAGGCGGGCCAGCAGATCTTCACCATCGTGCAGTTCAACAGCGCCGGTTCTGATCAGGTACAGTTCGCTCTCCAGATCACCATTCTCCGGAATCGAGGCATCACGCCGGAAGTAGCGTATCTGTAGTTTGGCGGGAAGGGCGTTCAGGGCATCTTCGGGTAACTGATCAAAGGGGTGATGGGCAACCAGAAAATCACGAATCTCAAGCAGTTCAATATCCATGCAATACTCTAACTATCAGTTCTATTTGTAATCGGGAAGGCTCTGACTAAATCCACCCCTGGTTTATCAGAACGGAAACACAAAGATTGTAAATTTTTGTTCTCTTAGGGCCTGCCCATGCATACCTGGGGCAGTCCCAGCAAAAGCAGTATGTCAGCTTATCGCCATGCATACCACGCCATTCTTACACATCCATTTCGTCCCTATAAATGCGCCAGCGCATAAGAATTTTCTTATTCACAAAAAATAGGCCCCGCATATAGCGGGGCCTATCTTAGTTCACATCAAGTGATGTGATTAGTGGTCTACGGCAGCACCGGAACCTTTAGGTACACGGATGTCTTCGACCAGGTGCTGAATGTGCTCCGGCGGCTCAGCAGTCAACTTGGATACGATGATTGCAGAGGCGAAGTTCAGCATGGCGCCAACAGCACCGAAGGCTTCCGGGGAGATACCCAGGAAGTGGTTATCAGGTGTATTTGGCAGCATGTTGGTGCCTGGAATGAAGAACCAACCTTTGTAGGTGAAGATGTACACCAGGGTGGTACCCAGACCAACCAACATACCCACAACAGCACCGGTGTTGTTAACACGCTTGTTGAAGATACCCATCATCAGTGCCGGGAAGATCGAGGATGCGGCCAGACCGAAAGCCAGTGCCACAACCTGCGCTGCAAATCCCGGTGGGTGCAGACCAAACCAACCGGCCACAGCAATGGCGCCCGCCATCGCGATACGTGCAGCCAGCAGCTCGCTCTTCTCGGAGATGCCTTTAGCGAAGGTACTCTTCAACAGGTCATGAGAAATGGCTGTCGAAATGGCCAGCAACAGACCTGCAGCGGTAGAGAGTGCCGCTGCCAGACCACCGGCAGCAACCAGGGCGATAACCCAGTTAGGCAGCTTGGCGATCTCTGGGTTGGCCAGAACCATGATGTCGCGGTCAACTTTCAGCTCGTTGGTTTCACCTTTACGGTACTGAATGCGGCCATCGCCATTCTTATCTTCGAATGTCAGCAGACCGGTAGTCTCCCAGTTCTTGAACCACTGTGGACGCTCTTCATAAGAGAGCGCACCATCCACTTCGGCAATCGGACCAGGCTGTACAGTCTTCGCCAGATTGTAGAAAGCCATGGAACCCACCGCAGGCGCTGTGGTGTAGAGGATACCGATGAAGACCAGTGCCCAACCGGCAGAGTAACGTGCGTCACGTACTTTAGGTACAGTGAAGAAACGAATGATTACGTGTGGCAGACCCGCAGTACCGATCATCAGCGAGAAGGTGTAGAGCACCATATTGAAGGTGCCGCCCTTCTGCGCCGTGTACTCGGCAAAGCCAAGATCCCGCAGGGTCATATCCAGCTTCTGCAGCAGTGGCGTGCCGTCTTCCAGGCTACCCCAGAGACCAAGCTGTGGCAGTGGGTTACCGGTCAATTGCAGAGAGATGAAGATGGCTGGAATGGTGTAAGCCATGATCAGTACGCAGTACTGAGCGATCTGGGTGTAGGTGATACCCTTCATACCACCGAGTACGGCGTAGAAGAATACGATAACCATACCAGTGAACAGACCTGTTTCATAATCCAGCTCCAGGAAGCGGGAGAAGGCCACACCGATACCCTTCATCTGACCGATTACATAGGTCAGAGAGGCAACGATCAAGCAGATAACCGCCACGATACGGGCAGTCTGCGAGTAGTAGCGATCACCGATGAACTCAGGCACGGTGAACTTACCGAATTTACGCAGGTAAGGCGCCAACAGCATCGCCAGCAGTACATAACCACCGGTCCAGCCCATCAGGAAGATGGAAGCGTCGTAGCCTTTGAAAGCGATCAAACCGGCCATGGAGATGAAAGACGCGGCAGACATCCAATCAGCCGCCGTTGCCATACCGTTGGCAACAGGGTGAATACCACGGCCAGCCGCATAGAACTCACCGGTTGAGCCGGCGCGGGCCCAGATGGCAATACCAATGTACAGAGCAAAGGTAATACCAACAACAATATACGTTAACGTTTGCAGATCCATTTATCTGACCCCTCAATCTTCGTGTACGTCAAATTCACGATCCAGCTTGTTCATCTGTGCCGCATATACAAACACCTGGATGATGAACACGAACATGGAACCCTGTTGAGCGAACCAGAATCCGAGATCAGTTCCGCCAATTTCAATGCCGGACAGCATTGGACGCAGGAGAATGCCACAGAAATAGGAGACAAACGCCCATATAATTAAATGAAAGGTTACTAGTCGGATATTGGCCTTCCAGTAGGCCTGTCCCGACGTCTCTTGTGATGTACTCATCAAAAAGTCCTCCAGCTTATTAGAGTGATGTCATTTGGATATACCGCTTATGCGTTATTGTATTTAGTGTTCTCACCGTAAATACAACACTCCCCTTCGTTGCCAAATACAGGATGTCACCCAAACAACGGCAGTTACTATCGCACAAAATGGGCCAAAATCCCTAACCCTTTGATTTATTAGTGTTCTTTAATCTACTAACGTAAAAACAGCCCTGAAAATCGCCCACTTTTGTTACCCTTGGTATCAAAAAAACGGTGACGGGTAACAGATAAACGTTACCTAATGAAACATTAAAGGGGCTCTCTCCGGCCATCGAAATTGCCGCTGGGGTGTTAATTTTCTTGTTCCGTTTTTCGCACTCTCGGTCAGCTCTATCGGCCTTTCTCAACAGTAAAAACGTTACCTTTATAAACACCCGCGTTACTCAAGGTAACACCAACATGTAACACTCTTATGACTGATAGAAATTAAGGTATTGTTTATTAATAAGTTGTTTAAACGGTATATTTATTGCTCGCCATTAACGTCACGTTAAGACCAGATAATTTAACAACCAGTCAAACACCCATTCGTCGGAGGTCATCTGCAACATGGACGCCAAAGTAGTCTGGCTATTTATTTTTGTCGCTCTGTATTGGTCGTACTGCGTCTTCTGGGGCATCAAAGGCGCCCTGTCTGCAAAAACCGCCAGTGACTATTTTGTCGCCGGACGACAGATCTCCATCTGGGTGTTTATTCTGGCGGCCACCGCCACCTCATTCTCTGGCTGGACCTTCATGGGCCACCCCGGCATGATCTATCGCGACGGCTTTCAATACGCCTACGCCTCCTTTTACGCCATCACCATTCCGTTCACCGGAGTCATTTTTCTGAAGCGGCAGTGGATGTTGGGCAAGCGTTTTGGCTTTATTACGCCTGGCGAGATGATGGCCTACTACTTCCGCTCAGACACCATTCGCCTGCTGGTGGTGTTGGTTGCGCTGGTTTTCTCAGTGCCTTATCTGGGCATTCAGCTTCGGGCCTCGGGATTTCTGTTCAACATCCTGACCGACAACATGCTCGATGTTCAGGTCGGTATGTGGCTGTTGTCATTCGTGGTGATCATCTATGTGGCTTCGGGTGGGCTGCGCGCCGTGGCCTATGTAGACTCTGCCCAGGCGATTCTGCTGGCTGGTGGCATTGTGGTGATCGGCATCATTGCCATGCACTCGATTGGCGGACTGGATCAACTCAAGCAGGGGCTGGCTGCGCTGACCGCCATCAACCCGGAGACCGGTAAAGCCTATTTCGGTCAGACCACACCCGACGGTTATAGCTCCTATATCGCTATTCCCGGAGCGATCCAACTGGTCTCTGGTCTCGGCGTGGAAGACCCCGCCGGCGGTGTCTGGACCGGCATGATGATTCTCACCTATATGTTTGCCCTGATGGGCATTCAATCAGCCCCCGCTTTCTCCATGTGGGCCTTCGGTAACAAGAGCCCAGAGCCCTTTGCCCCTCAGCAGGTGTGGGCCTCATCCGCGGGTATCGGTCTGATTTTGATGGTGTTCACTGCTATCCAGGGGATCGGCTCCCACTTCCTGGGCGCTGATAGCGCCTTTACCACCAGCCATCCCGAACTGGTTAATCCGGTAATGCTGGAGGGTCTCTCCAAAATCGGCGCTTTTGATCTGACACTCGGCCCCAGTGAAGCGGATATGTTGGTGCCACAGTTAGTGCACCTGCTCTCGGATACCGCTCCCTGGCTGGTGGGCCTACTCTCGGTCTGTGCTCTGGCGGCGATGCAGTCGACCGGCGCCGCCTATATGTCTACCGCCGGCGGCATGTTGACCCGCGACATTCTCAAGCGCTTTATCATGCCACGCGCAACCCATATGCAGCAGAAGCTGTATGGCCGTATCGGTGTGGTGTTGATCGTGTTTGCCGCACTGCTGGTGGCCACGACAGCTACCGATGCCCTGGTGCTGTTGGGTGGTCTGGCCGTAGCCTACGGTTTTCAAATGTGGCCGGCACTGATCGCTATCTGCTGGTGGCCCTTTCTTACCCGCCAAGGT
>JAKSCN010000551.1 GCA_022360595.1 Chromatiales bacterium | reverse complement strand
TCGACTACTCCCGTGACGCCGATGATTGGATTCCCAACAAGTACGGCGGCCGCGAAAACCTCGAAGCGGTTGAATTTCTCAAGCACCTGAACACCGTCAGCCATGATCAGTTTCCCGGCACACTGGTGATTGCCGAGGAGTCCACCGCCTGGCCTCAGGTCTCTCGCCCAACCTGGTTGGGAGGGCTTGGTTTCAGCATGAAGTGGAACATGGGGTGGATGCATGACACCCTGCTCTACTTCTCCAAAGACCCGGTGCATCGTCACTACCACCATGACCAGCTCACCTTTGGGCTGCTCTATGCGTTTACCGAAAACTTTGTCCTACCCTTCTCACATGACGAAGTGGTGCACGGCAAGGGTTCACTGCTGGATAAGATGCCTGGTGATGCCTGGCAGCGCTTCGCCTCACTGCGCCTGCTCTACAGCTACATGTTTACCTATCCTGGTAAGAAACTGCTCTTTATGGGCTGTGAGTTTGCTCAGGGGCGTGAATGGGATGAAGGTACGGCTCTTGACTGGTACCTGCTGGAACGCCCGCAGCACCAGGGGATTCGCGCCCTGGTCAGTCGCCTCAATCAGCTCTACCGGGAGCTGCCGGCGCTGCACAACCTAGAGTTCACTGAAGAGGGCTTCGAGTGGATCGATTGTCACGACGCGAGTCAGTCGGTACTCAGCTACCTGCGCAAATCACCGGATGGCCAGATAGCTGTCGTTGTGCTCAACTTCACCCCGGTTCCACGGGAGAACTACCGCCTCGGTGTCCCGCGACCAGGGCAATACCGCGAACTGCTCAACTCAGACTCAGACTATTTTGGTGGTAGCAATATGGGTAACGCAGGTCTGGTGGTAACCGAAGATGTTGCCTGGATGAACCATGATCAGTCAATCAACGTTACCCTGCCTCCGTTGGGAGCACTGGTCTTTACACCAGAGTAGCTATTTAGGGCCTGTAATAGGCCCTAGTTAATCATCACTCAGCAGGAGTGCTCTGGCGTAGCTGTTTAAAACGTGTAATCAGGCCGGTAGTCGATCCATCGTGGCTACCGGTCTCTGCCTCTTCCTTCAGCTCGGGCAAGATCACACCCGCAAGCTGTTTACCCAGCTCGACACCCCACTGATCATAGGAGTTAACGCCCCAGACCACACCCTGGACAAAGATCTTATGTTCGTAAAGAGCGATCAGCGCACCCAGGCGTCTTGGTGTCAGCTTGTCGATCAAAATGGTGTTGGTCGGACGGTTACCCGGAAAGACTTTGTGAGGCAGCAAGGTGGCTATCGCCTCTTCATTCAGCCCTTGGGATTGCAGTTCTACCTTAGCCTCTTCAGCCGTCCGCCCCTTCATCAGTGCTTCAGTCTGGGCAAAACAGTTGGCCAGCAGCTTCTCATGCTGATCCGCCAGTTCATTGTGACTATGTGCCGGCGCAATAAAGTCCGAAGAGATCACCTGCGTGCCCTGATGGATGAGCTGATAGAAAGCGTGCTGTCCATCGGTGCCCGCGGCTCCCCAGATGACCGGTCCGGTTGAGTAATCGACACTCTCTCCATCGCGGGTCACGCCCTTGCCGTTACTCTCCATATCCGCCTGCTGCAGATAGTCCGGAAGATAACGCAGATACTGATCATAAGGGAGAATGGCATGGGTCTTGATACCGAAGAAGTTGTGATACCAGACCCCCAGCAGCCCCATGATGACAGGCATATTCCGGGCTAAAGGGGCTGTTCTGAAATGTTCATCCATCTCATGAGCGCCAGCCAGGAGCTCATAGAAGCGCGCCATGCCCACCGCCAGCGCAATGGGTAATCCGATGGATGACCAGAGGGAATAGCGCCCGCCCACCCAGTCCCAAAAAACAAACATGTTTTCGGTATCGATTCCGAACTCAGCAACCTTCTCCTGATTGGTGGAGACCGCTACAAAGTGTTTGGCAACCGCCACCTCATCAGACAACTGTTCCAGGCACCAGGCGCGTGCCGCATGGGCATTGGCCAGTGTCTCCTGGGTCGTAAAAGTCTTGGAAGCGATAATGAATAGTGTAGTCTCGGGATTGAGCGGTTTGAGTGTCTCGCTCAGATGCGTGCCATCCACGTTGGAGACAAAATGCACCCGCAGTGTGGGACTCTGGTAGTGACGCAACGCCTCGGCAACCATCAACGGTCCCAGATTCGAGCCGCCAATGCCAATATTGACCACGTCGGTAATCGCCTTTCCGGTGTGTCCTCGCCACTCACCCGAACGAACGGCTTCTGAAAAGCGCTCCATTTTGCCGAGCACCCGGTTCACTTCAGGCATTACATCCTGACCATCAACAGACACCGGAGCTCCCGAGCGATTGCGCAACGCAACATGAAGGACGGCGCGATTTTCGGTGTTATTGATCCGCTCACCGGCAAACATTCGGGCGCGTTGCCCTTCCAGCTCTACCGTTTGAGCGAGTGCATGCAGCAGCGTCATGGTCTCATCCGAGACCAGATTCTTGGAGTAATCTAGAAACAGCCCGGCGGCTTCGAGTGAGAATTTCTGAAAACGTTCACCATTCCGCTCAAACAGGGTGCGCATATGGCTATCCGCCATCACATCGTGATGAGCGACCAGGGCTTTCCATTCTGGACTTTGTATAAGAGAGTTCATAGCTATCCCGACTACTTGAGTAATAATTGTTCTCTTAGGGCCTGTTATCCCAGCATGACACTGCTGCCTTGGCAGTATACTACCGCCTCTGGAAAAACCCAGCGATCGCTCCGCTTTTCCTGGTGGATCTGTTTACAGGCCGAAACAAAACATACCAGCATCCACCCCAACAGTGATAATCTATAGCCACTATTTTTGCAGACAACAATTAAAACCGTGCTGGTGGCCACGATCTGCCACTCATAGAGCATCATGAGTAACCAAAATAGTTCACCATTAAAAATCCTCTACGCGGCCAGTGAGGCCCAACCTCTGATCAAAACCGGCGGCCTGGCCGATGTGGCAGGCAGTTTACCCGGCGCACTCAAGCACTTTGGACACGACATACGGGTGGTACTGCCCGCGTATCCGCAGGCGGTGGAACGTGCGATCCCCATCAAGCAGGTGGCCAGTCTGAAAATCGCCGGTAGCACCCATCCGGTACGCATTCTTGAAGGCACGCTGGACGGCAAGGTTCCCCTCTATCTGGTCGATGCCCCCGATTTTTTTAACCGCCCGGGCAACCCTTATGTAGACACCCACGGCAATGACTGGGGGGACAATCCAGAGCGCTTTGCTCTCTTCTGCCGCACTATTGTCTCAATCGCCCTCAATCATGCGGACCTGCACTGGCAGCCCGATATTGTCCACTGTAACGACTGGCAGACCGGCCTGGTGGCGCCACTGCTGGCCATGGAGTGGAATCGCCCGGCAACTGTCTTCACCATTCACAATCTGGCTTACCAGGGTGTGTACAACCACACCACATTCGAAAGATTGCGCCTGCCCGGCTCCTTCTGGTCGGTCGAGGGCCTGGAGTTCCACAGCAACTTCTCCTTCATCAAGGGCGGTATCGCCTTTTCCGACTGGGTGACCACCGTCAGCCCAACCTATGCCAAAGAGATACTCACAGCCGAATACGGTTATGGGTTCGAAGGGCTGCTGCAGCACCGTAAAGAGCGCCTGAGCGGCATCCTCAACGGTATTGACTACGCCGTCTGGGACCCGGCCAGCGACAGCGCCCTGCCCCAGGCCTACGATGCCAACACCTTTAGTTTGAAGAGGCTCAATAAGGTAGCCCTGCAGCGCGAGCTCGGATTACCAGAAGATGAGAACACGTTCCTGCTCGGCCATATCGGCCGGCTGGTGGAACAGAAAGGCGTCGATATGATTCTCGACATCATCCCCGGCCTGGTCAATCAGAAAAATGTACAACTGGTGATGCTCGGCACGGGAGACGCCCAGTTGGAGCAGCGTTTGCGAAATGCCGCCGCGAAACACCCGGAGAGAGTGGCCGCCTATATCGGCTATGATGAGAATCTCGCCCACCGAATTGAAGCCGGGTGCGACTGTTTCATCATGCCGTCCCGCTTTGAGCCTTGCGGCCTGAACCAGCTCTATAGCCTGCGCTACGGTGCGGTGCCCGTTGTCAATCAGACTGGCGGTCTGGCCGATACGGTCATCGACGCCAGTTCAAAAAATCTACTCAACGGCATAGCCACCGGCTTCTCTTTTGATGAACCAAGCGCCGACGCCCTGTGGCGCTGTATGGAGCGCACCTTTGAACTGCGCAACCGTCCCTCCATCTGGTGGGAAAAGCTGGCCACCACGGGCATGAAACAGGACTTTAGCTGGGATGCCAGCGCGGAGCACTATATCGATGTCTATCACATGGCGATGGACAACCCGGCCATCAACCCGCTCAAAACCGCTTAGAACTTATTAGGG
>JAKSCN010000216.1 GCA_022360595.1 Chromatiales bacterium | reverse complement strand
GGCGTTAGTGCAGGTAATGCGCAGGATTCAGACAATTACTGCACTATTGTCGGCTATGAGGCCGGTAAGATGAATAAGGCTAGTGAGGCAACCTTTATCGGCTATATGGCGGGTGCGGCCCAAACCACCGGTTTCGATAATACCTTTGTCGGTACCCGAGCAGGGCAAGCGGTAACTACTGCTGGCGACAATACACTATTTGGCACCGACGCGGGTTACAGCCTTACTGATGGCTACGATAGTACCTTCATAGGAGAAAGTGCGGGTTACTCCAATACCACGGGCCATGAGAATACCTTTATTGGCAATTATGCTGGGCGCTATATAACCACCGGCGCCGACAATACCGCCGTGGGTTCTGATGCGATGTCTGGCAATTCCGCTGACGGTAGCGCTATTGGTAATACCGCGATTGGTTATATAGCTATGAATAGCATTACCACGGGTATTCACAATACTAGTGCGGGCTATTACGCAGGTGAGGATGTCACGACGGGAGATTTTAATACCCTAATTGGGTATCAAGCAGGCCATAACGTTAATCTTGCTTCTTATAACACCATAGTAGGAACCCGCGCCGGCTACTATACGAATAGTGACAATGGCAGTGCCAGCAGTCGTAACACGCTTCTGGGTGCAAGTGCAGGTGATGGTTTAAGATATGGTGAAGACAATCTCGTCGTAGGGGTTGATGCTGATGTTCAGTTCAACAGCACTGTCAGTCGTACGGTTTTACTAGGAAGATATGCCTTTTCTAGCGCAAGCGATTCCATTGGGGTGGGTTATAGTGCTGATGCTCGAGCCTCTGGGAGTATCTGTTTCGGTGCCGCCTGTTACGGTAGTCATGGTGATTCAGTCTCCTTTGGTTTAGGTGTGACAAGTCGCGCTGCTGATACGGTGATTATGGGGAACGGTAGTGCCCCAGGTTGGGAGCCGGATAGTAGTGACTTAACTGCTTTAGGTAATAGTAACTACCGTTTTAGTGATGTGGTGAGTGAAACGGTTACCACCACGGCCAGCAGTGGTAATAGCCTGAGCTGGACATTGGCGGCTGATGCTGCCGAGGATAGCGGTGATAGCTGGCAGGTTAGTGTGGCTGATGGCGGCGCCTTAAGCTTTTCAAACGATATTTCCGGCAGTCAGATAGCGAAATTGTCACTCTCAACCAATGGTGATATGAGCTTGGCCGGTGAGGTCTATTTCAATTCAGATGCCAGTCTGAAGCAGGATATACAGCCCATATCCAATGCTTTGCAGAAAGTTTCCGCTGTGGCG